>JBEIPP010000193.1:0-5457 GCA_040376995.1 Flavobacteriales bacterium | reverse complement strand
TTTTTAATAATAGAATTACGAACGCAAATGCAGAATCTTTTAACTCAAAAATAAAAAACTTTAGAGCTAATTTAAGAGGTGTTACAGATATTAAATTCTTCCTTTTTAGGCTATATAAATTATTTGCTTAAAAGGATTATCTCCAACTTTTATCCCTGACCCCAAATACCCAATGATGATGTAATTGTTAAACTAAGTGATAAGGTGAATCTTTAATTAATTTAGTATATAGTTCAAAAAACTAAGAAGTTGGGAGGTATTTGGTTTACTTAGTTATACTTATGTCTACATGCCTTCAATCCCCGAACTCATTTTAAATAATGGCGTGTACATGGATACTAAAATAAAACCAACCAAGCCACCCAATATTACTAAAAATAAAGGTTCAATAATTTTGCCTATCACTAATTGTTGGTGTTCAATTTCTTCGGCATATTGTTGGTTGAGTTTTTCAAAGATTAATTCAGGTGCATTTACTTCTTCGGATACTTTAATCAGGGAAACTAATTTTTTGGGGAAAATGGTATGTTCGGCTAAACTTTCGTGTAATTGTTTTCCTGAATAAACATCTTTAATGACGGTATCTAAGGCAAATTCAATAGGGTAGTAGCCAATCATGTTTTTTACCAGATCCAAGGCATCAATTAATAATACTTTTGAGCCTAACAATAATTTCATGGATTGACAAAAGCGTGCCAGGTATATTTTTTTAATAAGTTCATTTACTACCGGAACACGAAGTAATAGGTAAGAGGTATATTTCCTGAACCATATTTTATGCTGCTGTGTTTTATGAAATATAAATCCGGCAATTACCAATATTAATAGGCTGTAAAATATGAGTCCGGATTTTGCACTGATTTTAATAAGCAATTGCGTGGTGATAGGCAGCTCGGCTCCTGTATGTTTAAAGATATCAGTAAACATAGGTACTACAAAGGATAACATAAACTGCACAATTAATACACTCATGGTTAAAACCACTACAGGGTAGGTGAGTGTACTAATAACCTGACGGCGCAATTTAATGGCGCTTGTATAAAATTTTCCTAATTCAATCAGTACTTCGGGTAATTTTCCTGATTCTTCACCAATTTTAATGCTTTGGTATTCGTAAACCGAAAATGTTTTAGGGTGTTTGTGTATGGCTTCCCAAACGGCTTGCCCCGAAATAATATCTTCTTTAATTTGTGCCAGTATGGCTTTGTGTTTTTTTACTTTAAGCTGTTCTTCAATAATTTCAAGTGAAGTTTTAATATCAATGCCCGAAGAAAGCAGTAATCCTAATTCGGAATAAAAGGCTTCTTTTTGTGTTTGACCGAATTTTTTATCAAAGAGCTCAATATCTTTACTAAGTGTATCCGAAAGTTTTTCTAAACCTGATTCTTTTGGTTTATTGTTTTCGGGGCTTGATTGTGCTTCAGGCTTTTTTTGAAACTTAGATAAATCAATACTGCTCATGGTGTTGTAAATATACAATTTTACTAGCTAAATGGAACGCGGATAGCGCGGATTATTTATGATTTAACTGATTTTATTTTGCTAAACGTTTATGCAAAAATATCTATGAAAATCAGCCTGATCTGTGCCATCTGTGTTCCAATCCTTATGTAAACATCTGTGGAAAATGGAACGCTGATAGCTCGGATTTTTTATGATTTAACTGATTTTAATTTAAATAAAGCTTTATGCAACAAGATCTGTGAAAATCAGCTTGATCTGTTATATCTGTGTTCTATTTCTCTATTGGTAATAAAACTAAAGTGGCATCTAAGGTACTGGCAGCATCATAATCTTTATGAAAAGAGATCCGGAATTTTTGGCTTTGAAGCATGATTTCGGATTCGAAATGCTTAACCAACGCCGAGGGTGTTCCGTTGCCAAATGCCAGTAAATCAAAATGAGTTTTGGTGACGTTTAAATGAAAGGTATCTGTGTGCGATTTAAATTTTAAAAGTATGGTTTCTTTATGTATATCTAATTCAACCGAATTTGAATCTGTTTTAAAATTCAGGCTGTGTTCATTTATTTTTTCAATTGTTTTCGCTTTATTGGCCATGATAAATAATGCTTTGTTTAGCTGATTATAGTCGGAGATAAATTTGCTTTGAGCGGTGTAGTTTACAAATAGTTTTTGCATTTGATTGTAACCCATAAATGCAAATACCACCAAAATACCGGAGAGTGTCATACTCACCAATAATTCAATCATGGTAAATGCTTTTATTTTTTGCTTAATCAACATATATCAGTTTTTCAATTTCATAAATTCTTTTTTCTGTTTTGTTTGAAACGGAAATTTTTAAAATCAAACAATCCGGATAAAGTTCGGCAGGTTTAATTGTTTTTTTGATGGTAAACTCTTCTTCGTTAAATGATTTATCAAAATAATCTTTGTTCTGCTCACTCATGTTTAAATGATGGTTTGCTATTTCGGCAGCTTTTAATTTCATAAAAGGCTGTGTGTTTTCCTGTATATTAAGATAGATAGTCATACCTAATGCCGATGTAAAAGAGATAATAACAATGGCTATTAACACTTCGGGTAGGGTATTGCCTTTATATTTTTTTGCTAAAACCATTGCGCACAAGTTGTTTTAATATATTTTTGGTTAAACCAATTTGGTACGGTTAAATTGCTGCTGTATTTTTTAGGGTCGATGCAACAATTTAATAAATGATTTTCGTAAACGCCCGAAGGAGTTTGCAATAATAAGGTTTGACAAAATACCGAACCATATAAACTTCCTTGAGTATCTGCGTAATCAGAGCTATACACATTACCAATTAATTCAAAATTCCTATTTAATTTAATCATCATGCGCGATGATTGTTTATCATCATTGGCTGCTAACAAACCACCTTTGAATTTGCATTGTGTGCCAAAAAAAATACCTCTTACTACAGGGGTGGAAGTTGTTGAATTGGTATTTGAATAAACACAAAACGACGAGGGATATTTAAATTCGCATTCATCTTCGGTAACAATGCTATCTTTTGCAATGACATGCACGGTTCCTTTAAAACCTTTTTTAAAAATTACTTTTCGGGCTACCAGTAATATATTGTTTAGTTGGCTGGTGTTTTCAATGGTGATGATATCAGATGCAATGATTTTAATGTTATGGGATAGGATTTGACTGTTTAAAACAACAGAGCCTTGTTGTACAACAGCCGTTTTATGATGAAAGGATTGGGTTAATACGTCAGGAATAAATGAGATTAAACTATCGGTATAAGGATTTAAAGTGGATTGACTTTCTTCAATTGTTTTTAAATAGTTTTCATCGATTTCAGGGATATAATTTGGTGCTTGTTTAATATAGGGTCTTACTGAATTTAAATCCGAAAAACTGGTTCCTTCGATATATGCAGATTTAACGCCTGCTTTTGGAAAATAACATGAGGTGTTAAATTTTATTTTTCCGGCAAGCCCAATTGGTCTGCTTTGTTCCGTGGTCATGATAGCAGTATCTTTTGATGCGGACGTACCAAATAAGCCTGTTTTTTGAATTTTAAAATGAGCGTTTTTTGCTTTTACATCCACCAATGTATAGCAACCCCAGGCCATTTTTTTTACTATCACAGAGTCGTTGTTATAAGGCATTTTTTGCCAGGTTGTACCCGAATTTTGATTATAGTATTTAGATTGTGCTATTTCAAAACCGCTTTCCATGCTTAAATGTAATTGCATAAAAGAGTTTTGAGATTGAACGGATTGTATGTTGAAGTAAGCTAAAACAATAAACAGGCTTAATATAATGGCAATAAGAATAGAGATAATAACGGCTACATACAATGCACCACCTTTTAGCTTTACCCTTAACATCAGGTTGTGATTGTTTTTGTTTTAGTGTTTTTTGAAGGGTCTTCGGCTTTTGGCTTTGATTTAAATATTGATTTTAATTTTTGACCAAAGGATTTTTTTTCTGTTTTGCCCGAATCGGATGGTTTTGGAGCTGGTTTTTCTTTATTGTTTTTGCCTGATTTTACCGAAGGTTTCTCTTTGTCTTTCGATACCTTTTTCTTTTCTTTTGTAGTATCTGTTTTTTTATTGGTATTATTTTCGTCAGCCGGTTTTTCTTTTAATGTTGTGGAGTCGTTAGGCGCTTTTTTATTTCCAAACCATTTTTTCTTTTCTTTTTTAGGTTCAGATGTGTTTTCTGAATTATTTTTGCTGTTGTCTGAGCTTGTCGAAGAATTTTTCTTAACTTTTTCTTTTTTGATTTTTTCTTTTCCGTTTCTGTATTTTCTTACGGAGGTTACTTTCCCAAAATTATCATAGGTTTTAAATTCTCCGGTTAATTCATCATTTTTAAATTTTCCAGTTGCCATTAACATACCTCCATCGCTGTATAAGGCATACTTACCATTTTTACGACCGTTTTTCCAATGGGTAATTTCTTTTAATTTTCCATTAGGATACCAGTTTTTCCATTCCCCGTTTTTTACACCATATTTAAATTCACCGCTTTCAAAAAGTTGATCTGTTAAATAAAAGGATTTATAATAACCATGAAGCAGTTTTCCGTCAAAGCCGCCTTTGGTTTCCATGATTTTTTGAGAAGTATACCAATGGTAAGTAAGATTGACATTTAAGTCTATTTTTTTTGATTCTTTAAGCATTTGCGTTTTTACCGTATAATCGGGATAATTAACAGTAATGTTAAAGGATTTTATTTTGTCTGGCTCAATGAATGATTGTCCAAACGAATGAATGCAAATTTGTAAAAACAGAAATATGTATAAAATAGACTTCATTAAATAGTTGTCTAAAGTAATAGATTTTGGGCTTTTGTGCAAGTTTTGTTTAAGTAACAGTAAGTAAGCACAATCGTTTATTCATTTGTCAGATCTTTATGAGATAAAGAGTAAGTGCATAATATTTATTTTTTATTTTGTGTATTGCATTTTTTTAATCTTGTGCGGGCAATGTTAAAACATAATGACTCAAAATATATTTGATGTTATTGTTTTCAGAGACCGATATTTTGCATTGTTCGATAATTTCAAAAGTGATGAAATTGAATTTTAATTAAAAGTACTCATTGCACTATTTATGGTTATATATAAGAAAAATTCTTTTAGCTCATTATGAAGTAATACAAATTTAAGAGACTTCAATTTACCCTGATAAAGATTATTTAATAAGAGCGTTTTAAGGAAGAATAGATTGAATATGATTTTATTTAACGCAGCTGAGCAATTACAAAGTAATTTTAGCTCTTCATTTTCTGTAAGTATTTTCATAATTTAAATTCAGACATGAAAATATGGATTAATTTTTTTTCCGAATATCCGTTATTTGTCATAACCCTGTAATATTAGCAATAACAAACCTTTCAAAGATTCGTTCACCAAAATATCTTCGATTGAGCTTGTATACAAACTCATTAAGATAAAGCTGTAAATACTTGCCCTTTATTTTGTGATAGTTTCCAAGCAAAGTTCTTTTAG
>JBEIPP010000003.1:0-52477 GCA_040376995.1 Flavobacteriales bacterium | reverse complement strand
TTTTGATTTTTAATATCTTCCCATTTCATACTCAAAATTCAAAAACAATTCCTCTATTTTTCAGAACCTTAATATCTTGTTATGAATAAAAGATTGTGAATTATGAAAGAGGTCTATTAAAATTTATTCAGACTTTCATAATTCGTTTATAGGAATAGCGATTTTTCAAGCCGCCATTTTCGTTTCAAAAAACAACGTTCGTATAACAGCTTCTGTTTTGTTAGTTTTTTGTGGATAAAGCCAATCCCCTTTGTATTCTGGCTTCCAAGCATGGAGTTTTTCCATTAGTTTATCAAAACCAAGTATGTTAATTGTTCGTTTCATGATATAAACTGTCATGATTAGGCTCCATTTACCATTTATTTTTTGTAAGCCCACTCATGAGCCATTGCAATTCGATATTGTGCAGGCATTCTTTTTCTAACTTACGTGAGGAGCGAATGCCATTTAGATAACCATAAATATAAAGCTTCAAAAATAGAGTGCTTTGGTATGAAGGTCGAACTTCTTTTTTAATGGTATTAATTGTAAATCCTAGTTTGGGTAATTCTAATTTATCAACAAAGGCATCTACAAATCTTACTGTATTATCTTGCTCTATTAAATTTTCGAGGCTTGTAAACTCAATTTGGTGGCGGTTTTTAAGAGAAATATGTTGCATAGTTTTATCTATGAAAAGGTATTTTCAATTCGGTTTTATTTCGTATTTTTATTTTTATAATATTCAACAGCTTGTGTTAATAGCATTGAGTTTTTTCACAGGCTGACGTTAGCGGCAACCCTATTAGAAGACTCTACAACAATTTAAGAGACTCAAAACGATGGACAAACTGCCGACCCTTCGCAAAATAAAAAGAGCTGCAAGCCAACGCACAAGCAGACACAATTTGCAGCAAATTTTATTTTGCCAGACACACGATAAAAGTTATCCGCACGATTAAACCTTCTAACAAAATTTCAGTCAAAGCAACATAGAAAATTATTACAAAAAATGCCTCGGGTCTTTATGCAAGTTAGACTGCAATCCATAATTTTATTGCTGACTGCTTCTATCACATGGAGTTATGCTCAACAAATACCCTACTCATCAGCTATTCCAAACACTAACTTTTATTACCAAATGGTGGACACCATAGTAAGACAGGGACTCAGAAATGCAGGTTCTCCAGCTGACATATGGGTGGAAAACTATGCTCAATCTCTTTTTTCAAGTTTCGGACTTCAAAGTATCACTACCCAATCTATTCCAATTCAAAGTTGGCAAGTTAATTCGTGCAATCTGAAAGTAACATCTAATTCAGGAACACAAACCTTAAGTATATTCCCTCAATTATTTGTTGATTGGTCTGATACTCTAACGGGTTCTTTTATTCGTTTTGACAGCACTACGGCATTGAACTCCGTTACAGGTAAAATTGTGATTGTAAATTACAAACTTGACCCATTTGCACCTGCTGCATTTCAGCCTAATGTAGTTTATACATATGACCCTGATAACAACATTAATAACACCATACACCCGCAACCCATCCCGCACCGCTCCAATGCGGCTGGTGCAATTATCAGTCAAATTCTATCGCACCAACCCAAGGCAGTTATTTGTGTCTTAAATAATTTTTACAATACCGACAAACTTTGGGGCTTGTATTCTCGAACTGACAGTATATATGACATACCTTGCTTTTGGATGAGTCGTAACAATGGGCAACTTCTAAATACTGCTTTAAATAATGACCTTAATTCAACTTTATCAGTACAATTTAATACGCAAGATAATCCTGTTAATACAAAAAATGTTTATGGCATTTTGCCCGGCAACTCTTCTCAATACATTGTTTTTAACTCACATCACGATGGGCAATTTTATGGTGCCACAGAGGATGCAGCAGGCATTTCTTTAGTAGCTGCACAAGCTAAATATTGGTCGCAAGTGCCACAATCGCAACGACCATACAATATGGTTTTTTTGTGGGATGCAGCCCACTTAAAGCAAAGTGTAGGTTCTGAATTTTTTGTTGACAATACTCCAAGTATTATTAACCAAACCCTATTATGCTTTACTCTTGAAACTCCTTCTTTAGAAGGCAGAGTGCTTAATGGCAATCTGATAACACTGAACCGACCTGAACCAAGATGGTTTTACACATCCGACACTCTAAGTTTAAGAAGTTCTTTGTATCAGTTTGTGCAGCAAGAAGATTTAAGAAGAACCTATGTAGCCCCACCAACTTTAAATGGTCCCTCACCTATTGGGGACAGCCATGCCTTTTATGATGCAGGTATTCCTATTGTAGCTCATCTTTCTACACCTGTTTGGTATATGGCAGCAGCCGATAGCACCGATAAGTTAGATACTGCGAGCATGAATAAAATTACCCGAACTGTTATTCGCATGATATGGAACATGCCAAACATTACAGGTATTCCAAGTTTTGAGGAAAAGGACCTAAAGATATTTCCGAATCCATCAAACACCTTTGTAACGATTCAAGGTTTAAAGCCTGATTTTAAAGGAACTTATCGCATCATCAATTTAGCGGGTATTGAAATGAAACAGGGAAACATTGGTTATTCTGATGCCGAGGTAATTCAAACATCCTTGCTACCAAATGGGATGTATCTGCTTATTGTAACAGACAATAGTGGTAGCAACATAGCTGTAAATCGTTTAATCAAACACTAATTCAACATGAAGTTCTTTTACTCCTTACTATTTATCATTGCTTCGATAAATCTTCAAGCTCAATGTTTCATAGATTCAAGTATCATTGCAATTAAAAACATTACTGTAATTCCAATGACGGACGCCCTTACAGTTTTGAATAATAAAACCGTTATCATTCAAAACAAAGTCATTACACAAATTAGCGATACCAATTTGGTTTCAATTCCTTCAACAGCATATGTAATCAATGGAAGCGGTAAATATCTTATTCCAGGCTTATGTGATATGCATGCTCATTTACTACAACGCAATGACGCCATTTTAGAATTAGCAAATGGTTTAACTACTGTATGCAATATGCACGGTGAGCCTTGGCATATAACTTTTCGTGATAGCATCAATGCTGGGCAGGTTTCAATGTACTCAAACAAAATTTCATCTCCTCGAATTTATACATCTGGACCTATAATGAATTATATGGGGCATCCGTTTTTTAACCCTCCTGCCATTCAAAATCAAACACAGGCAAATGCAAGTTTGCAAAGTCAGGATGCTATCGGTTATGATTTTTACAAAACATATACCTATCTGACTAATGGTGTTTTTAACGCTATTCAAAATCATGCAGTCACAAGTGGAAAATTTATCAAAGGACATGGTAATGATTGGATCGGTGCTGCCAACATCATCAATTCAAATCAAAAGTGCATTGAACATTTTTGGGGTTATTTGCCAAACGATACGCTTGACCCAATTGAGCAGGCATTAGAAGATAGCACCCTCTCAAAAGGAAAATGGAATTGCCCAACCCTTATTGTTAGATGGAATCGTGAAAACATGGATTCCATCAGGGCTAACGAACCGTCTTATGTTCAGTATGCCTGTCCATCTTCATTATTGAATAATTGGCGAAACACTTCATCAAATCCTCAGGAGTTTTCTAACGTTAATGAATACAAAAAACTTCTAAAACGTCTTTATCAAAGTAACGCTAAACTTATGCTTGGCACCGACAATATTACTCCTTATTCAGTGGCTGGATTTGCCGTTCATCGTGAACTGGAAATTTATGTTGAGGCAGGTTTAAGCCCACATCAGGCATTAACACTAGCAACAGCAAAACCCTATCAATTTTTGCAAGAATGTGGCTTTGGTAACAATGCCGGAACAATAACTATTAGCAAACGTGCTGACTTAGTAATATTGAATCAAAATCCGTTATTGAATATCAGCAATACACAAGCTATTTATGCGGTTATCGGAAATGGGAGTTATTATTCAACTTCATGTCTTCAAAGTTTACTTTCAAATGTGGCTTGCAATAGCACAGTTGCCATCAATGAAATTCATGCAGATGAAGAAACATTGTTCGTATATCCTAACCCTGCACAATCTATATTGAACATAAAAGGATTGCCTGAAAATGGTAAAGGCGAAATATGGGTTATCAATCAATTAGGTCAGATCATATTCAAATCAACGTTCACATCCCAACTTTCTATTGAATCAATACCTACAGGATTCTATTACCTTTTAGCTTATGATGGACAAACTTATTACAGTCAAAAATTTGTGAAGAAATAATTATGCATGTATTCTTTAGAATTATATGTTTAGCGTTTGTTATTCTTTTGCCAAGTGTTGTAAATGCTCAATCCTTCAATCCAACATTAGCTTCACTGCTGCAACAAAAATTAGACAGTATCCTTGTTACTTATCAAATAAAACAAAAGCTTGTTTATAAAGACCAAAACATATCTGAGTAAATGACACTTGCAATTCTTCCCAAGAATCCATAAATGGAAAATAATGTCCCGACCATAAATTTTCAAAATTTTGAGGAGGCTGTCTAAAAAGACGGTCTCCATTTGGTTTTAAGCTTTTACATCTGCCATAGATGCACCAAAATTAATGTGAAGAACATTACCGTTTGGGGTTACTAAAGCAGGAACAGATTTTACACCTGCTGCTTCAGCTGCTGCTATTTTAGATTTGTCATTACCTAAATGTATTACCTCTACATTTGCAGGATTAATTAAACTAAGGATGTCGTGTTATGCGCTTAGACATACTGAACAGCCAGCGTGATAAAAAGTTGATTTGCTCATTTTTTAATTTTTAAAAGTTGATAATTAGGTTACTGTAATTGCAATTAGGATACAAATATAGTAAGGAGTCCTAACAAAAACAAATAGAAACGAAAATATTTTTTAAGACAAATGATTAATTTGTATAATAGTGAACTAAATATTTGGAATAAATTTATTATTTAATGTTGAAGTAAATTTAGCATTAGAAAAAAACCAGACGCCTGTGGCAAGGCGCTTTTGATTGAGCGGATGCGAGATTACTTTCGTTTGCGTGAGGGATAGAAACGAAAAGCCCATGAATAAACCACACATAAAAAAGCCCCCGCCAGTTGGCGAGGGCTTTTAAATTATACAGTTAATTTTTTATATCGAGGTCGTTTTGGTTCTACATTACCTAAACGTTTTTTGCGATTTTCTTCGTATTCCGAATAACCACCTTCAAACCAGTAAACCGAACTATCACCTTCAAATGCTAAGATGTGTGTGCATACTCGATCTAAAAACCATCTATCGTGACTAATAATTACGGCGCAACCTGCAAAGTTTTCTAAACCTTCTTCTAAGGCACGTAAGGTATTTACATCTAAATCATTAGTAGGCTCATCTAATAACAACACGTTACCTTCATTTTTTAAAGCCATAGCTAAGTGCAAACGATTACGTTCTCCACCTGATAGCACCGAAACTTTTTTTCCTTGATCGCTTCCTCCAAAGTTGAAACGAGAAATATAAGCTCTTGAGTTCATTGCTTTTCCGCCTAAAGTGATATTATCTAAACCACCACTTAATACGTCGTACACTGTTTTGTTTGGATCTAACTCTTTATGCGTTTGATCAACGTAAGAAATTTTAACTGTTGGTCCTACTTTAAATTCGCCAGAGTTGGGCTTTTCTTCGCCCATAATCATACGAAACAAAGTTGTTTTACCCGCACCGTTTGGCCCAATAATACCAACAATTCCAGCTGGTGGTAATTTAAAGTTTAACCCTTCATATAATAACCTATCTCCAAATCCTTTTGATACATCAATCGCTTCAATTACTTCGTTTCCTAAACGTGGACCATTAGGAATGAAGATTTCTAATTTCTCTTCTTTATCCTTAATGTCTTCATTCATCATTTTATCGTAGTTATTTAAACGGGCTTTTTGTTTCACACCACGTCCTTTTACTCCTTGACGAACCCAGTCTAACTCACGCGCTAAAGTTTTTTGGCGTTTAGATTCTGTTTTCTCTTCTTGTTTTAAACGATTTCCTTTTTGCTCTAACCAAGATGAGTAATTTCCTTTCCAAGGAATACCTTCGCCACGATCTAACTCTAAAATCCAACCTGCTACGTTATCTAGGAAATAACGATCATGGGTTACTGCAATAACAGTTCCTTTGTATTGTTGTAAATGTTGCTCTAACCAATCAACCGATTCAGCATCTAAGTGGTTGGTAGGTTCATCTAATAATAAAATATCTGGTTCTTGTAATAACAAACGGCATAAAGCTACACGACGACGTTCACCACCTGATAATATTTTAATTGGCGTATTGCTTTCTGCACAACGCAAAGCATCCATAGCGCGCTCTAAACGAGAATCTAAGTTCCATAAATCATGTTGGTCAATTAACTCTTGTAATTGTGCTTGACGATTTATTAACTTATCCATTTTATCGGGATCGTTTAATATTTCTTCGTCCATGAATTTGTTGTTTACTTCTTCAAATTCATTTAAAATATCCACATGTTTTTTAGCTCCTTCACGAACCACTTCAATAACTGTTTTATTTTCATCTAAGTTTGGTTCTTGCTCTAACAAACCTATTGAATAACCTGGTGATTGGTGGATTTCTCCTAAGTAATCTTTATCAATACCCGCCATGATGCGTAATAATGATGATTTACCCGAACCGTTTAAACCTAAAACACCAATTTTAGCTCCATAATAAAAGGAGATATAGATATCTTTTAATACTTGTTTTTGTGGTGGATGTATCTTAGATACATTAACCATACTGTAAATAATTTGTCTTCCTACTTCTGACATGATTGAAAATTTGAGGTTATAAAGTTAGTAGAAAAAGCCAATAAATAAAGGAGATAAATAAAAAAAGGTGTAAAATATTACACCTTTCTAGTCTTTAAACTATCCTTTATGACTTAGCTTTTTGATTTCCAGATTTTGTAATAATCAGTTGTAATTTGCTTAATAACGTGTTTTACAGCACCGGCCCAAAAATTGCGTAAACCAATGCCTACAGGCTTGCCAATTATTTTTTCTATAATTAAGATATTTTTAGTTTTAATATCAAACACTGTTACATAAAACACAGCTTCATCTAATGACTTGTTGAAACTTTCTACAATAAAAGTTACTCCAATTCCTTCTGTTCTTTCTCCACCTTTTAATTTAGAAACAATCTCTTTCACTGTTTTTTGAGCATCATCAAACTTATATGAATTAAAAGTCATTAATTCCTCGGAATTAATATTAGCATTTAATTTTTCGTTTGCGGCTATATCATAAAACACTTCGTCTTTTTTAAAAGCTTCTTTTATTTTAAAATTTTTTGGTTCCGTTAAAATAATTGAATTCCAAGCAGGAATCCATTTATTCTTTAAATCGTTGCCAGAAGCAGCCCCTGCTCCCATTGCCTGATCAAACTGACCAATCATTTTAGCTTTTGTAAAATTTAAACCATACCAAACAACGGTATTGGAGCTGAAGATTTCTTTGGCTGTATTTTGAGATAAAATACTAAAAGAGACTACAGACAATAAGATAAAAATTATTTTTTTCATAATTCAGGTTATATTAAAATATTATGTAAACAAAGTTAAAACTAATACAAAAGAAATTTATTGATATAAATCAGCCTTTAGGGAAATAAACAGTATGTTTTTCGTTAAACATTCGGATATATTTTGTAGCAAATTCTTTTTTCTTTTTTTTATTTAAAGTACTAAATTCTTTAAAAATAGCTTCATCTCTTTTCAAAAACTCTTCTAATTTTTCAATACTAAACTCTACTATTTCTCCGCTATAAAAATCAAACAAATATTGCCTAATTTCTCTTGTTTTTGATGCCGTGCTGTTAATAGGGGCATTCATAAAAGGGTCATATCCTGGAGAATACCCAACTACCTCAACTGTGCCTATAAAATTACTTATAGAACCAAACACAGGAATTCTAAAGAAATTATTGTTCTGATTGATATAAATAATATTATTTTGGCAATAACCCCAAACTTTTTCTGTTTTCACTTTTGCCTCGGCTCCATCCCTTTCGGTATAATCAATCATTTCTTGTTCTTCTAATAATTTCGTATAGAAATCGAGTTGATCTTTATTAATTTTAGTGTTAATTTTTTCTTTTGGAATGGGCCAATTATATCTAAAATCTTGATAGCTAAGATACAATCCCTCATACAAACGAAAATCTTTAGTATAAGCAACAGAATCCTGTGCTCTCATTAGAAATTGTAAGAAGCAAAAAAATGACAAAAATAACACATGTCGCATATTGTAAATATCTAAATAATTTGTAACTTAATGGTATAATTTTTATTGCATGAGGCTATATTTTACATTTTTTATAGTATTCGTTTTTCTAAAAACAAACGCGCAGTCTGTTTTTAATGTTGATTTAATTAAAAAAATGGAATATGGCTCGCCAGATGATCGGATTCAGGTTTTAATACTAGTAGAGCCAAATACTGAAATATGCTATTCTCGATTTTCAAACACTAAATTAAATTATCAGGCGGGAAACATTCACTCTGTAACAACTAGTATTAAATCTATCAAAGAAATAGCAAAACAAAAAAACGTTTACAGAATAGAATATACTGAACATAAGATCCAATTGATGGGAGATACTTGTTTGGTAAGAAACAGAATTAAAGACATCAAATTAGGATCCCCACCATTATCACAGCCATATGATGGCGATGGAGTGATTGTTGGTATTATTGATTCTGGAACTGATTTTAATCATCCTGATTTTAAAGATATTAATGGAAAATCGAGAATTAAATATTTGTGGGATATGACTAAGCCATCTGCTGTTAATACTCCTACACCATTTGGTTATGGACAGGAATGGAATAATACACAAATTGATTTAGGGCAATGCACGCATAACGACTTAGCTCATTTTGGGCATGGTACTAATAGTTCAGGAATAGCTGCTGGAAATGGGTATTCTATTAATAAATATGAAGGTATGGCCCCCAAGGCAGATATCGTTGTTGTAGCTTTAGATTTTAATAAACCTGGATTTACTATTTCTGATGCTTTACAATATATTGTATCAAAGGCACAGTTATTAAATAAACCTTTAGTTGTTAATGTTAGTGTTGGCGATTATTACGGTAGTCATGATGGAACAGATTTAGAATCTCAGATAATTAATAGTATGATTGCAAATGTTCCGGGGCGAGCTTTAGTAGCAGCTGCTGGAAATGCAGGGGCACTTAAATTTCACGTTGGGTATAATATCACAAATACCGACACAAACTTTACATGGATTAAAAATAGTAGTAATCGTATATATGTTTCTGAGTATGCAGACACAGCCCAAATTAAAAATGTAAAATATAGCATAAGTGTTACTAATCCAGCATTTAAAGATTTAGGAAGTATTTTGTTTAAACCATATAATTATGCACTTAATACAATTAAGAGAGATACCATTTTTTATAACGCAAAAAGAATTGGCATTATTGAAAGTATGGCTGATATAAATACCTTTGGTGTATATGAATTAGCTTTAACAATAAAAGCAGATAGTATTGGGTATTTATGGGGAATTTCTCATACAGGAACTGGCAGAATAGATTCGTGGAATTTTGACTATGTAACAACATCCATTCCAACAGTAAGTCAATATCCAAAAATTGCTAAATATAAAATAGCTGATACCTTACAAACTATTGTAAGTGGATTTCAATGTAGTAATGAGGTAATTGCAGTTGGCAATTACGTTAATAGAAATAAATATGTTGATGTAAATAATATTCTTCAAACATATCCTGAAACTCCAAAACAACTTCATAGTAGCAGTAGCTCTGGCCCTACCAGAGACAATAGAATAAAGCCAGACATTACTGCCACTGGAGCAATTATACTTGCGAGTTCTCCCTTAGCTCATATTTTAAATTTAAAAGTAAATGCTCCTTCATATGTAGCGCAAGGAGGTTTTCATGTTACTGCTGGGGGCACCTCAGCTGCAAGCCCTGTGGTTGCAGGCTTGGCAGCACTTTATTTTCAAAAACATCCAACAGCTACTAATCAACAATTAAAAACAGCTATTATCAATTGTGCTTATCAAGATTTTTACACAGGATTGATATTGCCAAATAACAATTGGGGTTATGGTAAGCTAGATGGATTTGCAACTATGACTTGTGGCGAAATTTTTCAAAATATAAAAACTGAGACCGCTTCAAATGGCATACAAGTTTTTCCAAATCCATTATCAAATGAAACTCAAGTTCTATTTCCAGATTCAAAATTCAAGAAAATTACATTATATAATTCTTCGGGACAAATTGTTTTAGAAGATATTTGCGAATCTGAAAGCTATCATTTGAAACGTAATAACTTAGCTTCTGGATTATATTTATTAATTAGCGATGATAAAAGCGTGACATATAAAATTAAAATCATTATTTTGTAGTCCTTTAAATACTAATTTAAGTGTATACACGTTATATAAAGCAGTAATGAAATTTTGCCTTTACATATTATTAGCTTTTTTGATAACAACATCTTCGTTATTTTCACAAGCTAAAAAAAGAAACTTTCGTCAGCATGAAGTTGGTATTTTTGTTGGTGGTGCTTATTACATTGGAGATTTAAATCCAAGGAGGCAGTTTGCTTTAACTCAACCTGCTGCGGGGGTCTTTTATAGATTTACTCCAAATTACCGATATGCTTTTAGAGGTGGTATTAATTGGGGTAATGTTATGGGTGATGACTCTCAAAGTGATGATGCCGATCAATTGCAACGTAACTTAAATTTTAAAGCACTTATAATAGAATTTAACGCTATTGCTGAATTTAATTTTTTGGAATATCGGATTAGTAATGATAAATATAAATTCACTTCTTTTTTATTTTTGGGAATAGATGTTTTCAATTTTACACCAAGAGGCCAAGTAGGAAATACTTGGATTGATTTACAGCCACTGCGTACTGAAGGCCAAACAAAAGGATACAAACTCACACAGGTTTCTATTCCATTTGGTATTGGTGCTAAAATGAATGTATCTAAGCAAGTAGGAATTGGATTAGAATGGGGGCCAAGAAAAACGTTTACGGATTATTTGGATGATGTGAGTGGTACATATGCAGACCCAAAAGTTCTGAATTCAACTGGATCAATTAAAATGGCTGATCGTTCGAAAAACGCGGGAAGTAATGTGAATGAGCAGAGAGGAAATCCAAGAACAAAAGATTGGTATTTCTTCTTTGGAATCACATTAAATATAAAACTAAATTTTAAAGCTCCACCTTGTTACGCTTACGATCATTAATTACTACTTCTTTTTTCCTTTAGCTTCGTTCCAGGTTTTGTATTCATTTTGCTGTTCTGGTCTAAAAGCAGGCATTCTCCTTAAAGGTTCACACGGTTTTAAAGTGGCATAACAATCAGAGGGTAATTGCTGATATAAAGCAGTTCCTTTGGTTTTCCAAGCAATCATATCATCACTCACATCCTTCACCACTTTGCCAGGATTACCTACTACTACTTTTCTATCTTCAATAATAGTATCTGCTGGCACAAAACAGAGCGCTCCAATAATACAATTATCTCCTATTACACAATTATCCATCACCACAGCATTCATCCCTATTAATACATTTTTGCCAATAGTGCCACCATGTATAATAGCGCCGTGACCAATATGAGTTGATTCTTTTAACAAAACCGTTGTTCCTGGAAACATGTGTATCGTACAGTTTTCTTGAACGTTACAGCCATCTTCAATGATAATCTGCCCCCAATCACCACGAATAGCCGCACCCGGACCAATGTAGACGTTTTTCCCAATAATCACATTACCAGTTACAGTAGCATTTGGGTGAACAAAAGAACTTTTATCAATTACTGGTTTATAACCATTAAATTCGAAAATATTTGCCATCATTTTTTAGAGTATAATTACGCTTTTTTAAGCATTTCTTGTTTTAAAGTATTAATCCATTGGTGTGCACTTTCTTTATCATTGAACATTTTAGAAGGAATTTTAGGTTTATTAAATGTTATAAAAAAATTAACTAATAAACGCATTGATAAAGAATTTACAATAAATGCATCTGCAAAACGATATTTTGAATATTCACTTTCAGCATAAAAATTTCTTGCTTCAAGCGAAGAATCATAAGGAGCGGTAGTGTCTATAATAGCAAAGTATTTATTTGGCGTTGTTAATTCAATGGCTTGTTTTAATAAATCCTCCATTTCAGCTTGACCTAAATTTATACCTTCTTTCATTCTCACATATAAAATATCATCTTCATAAGATAAAAATGCAAATGGTGTATCAAGTATTTTTTTCATATTAAATAATTTTATAAAAGGAACAAAAAAAATGTTTTAATGTTTTTAAAATTCACTTTTCAGATGAAACTTTATTTCAGGAAATTTTGTTTGTGCCATCTCCAATAACCAAGCAGATTCCGCTAAAAACACTAAACGATTTTCTTTATCATAAGCAATATGATTTGCTTTATCAATTAAAAATTCATCTAGCTTTTTCTTATCCGAACATTCAATCCAAAGAGCTTTATATAAGTTAACAGAATCGTATCCACAAGAGGCGTTATACTCTGATTTTAAACGATGTTGAATAACTTCAAACTGCAAAGCTCCAACAGTACCAACCACTTTTCTTCCATCTGCTTTTTTAGTAAATAACTGCGCTACTCCTTCATCAGTTAATTGCTCTAAGCCTTTTTGTAATTGCTTAGTTTTCATTGGATCTAAATTGGTAACGTATTTAAATAACTCTGGAGAGAAACTAGGAATGCCTTTAAAGTGAAACTTAGCGCCTTCTGTTAACGTATCTCCAATTTTAAAATTACCTGCATCATACAAACCAATCACATCACCAGGAAATGATTCGTCAATTACAGTTTTTTGCTGTGCCATAAATGCCGTTGGATTACTAAAGCGCATATCTTTTTGTTCACGAACATTGTAGTAATATTTATTACGCTCAAATTTACCAGAAACAATTCGTAAAAATGCAATTCTATCTCTGTGCTTAGGATCTAGGTTAGCATGAATTTTAAAAATAAATCCACTAAATTTTGAAGAATCTGGTTCAATATGTCCTGCCAAATCGGTATCTCTACCTTGAGGAGTTGGAGCAATTTCAACGAAACAATCCAATAATTCTTTAATACCAAAATTATTAACCGCACTTCCAAAAAACACAGGACTTACATTTGCTTTCAAATACTCTGTCTTATCAAAATCATCATATACTCCATCAATTAAAGTAATATCATCTCGTAATTGATTCGCAAAATCTTCGCTAATGTATTTTTCAATCTCGCTATCGTTTACATTGTCCAATACTACACTTTCTTCAACCGTTGTTTTACTATCACCTTGAAACAGTGATAATTTTTTCTCGTATAAATTATAAACGCCTTTAAATGATTTTCCGATACCAATTGGCCATGTTAATGGGCGTACTCTAATTTTTAATTCCTTTTCGATTTCATCCAATAAATCAAAGGCATTTTGTCCTTCACGATCCATCTTGTTGACGAATACAATAACTGGTGTATTTCGCATACGACACACTTCTAATAATTTTCGTGTTTGAGGCTCAACCCCTTTTACACAATCGATTACCATGATTACGCTATCCACAGCAGATAAAGTACGATAAGTATCTTCCGCAAAATCCTCGTGACCAGGAGTATCTAAAATATTCACTTTAAAATCTCGATAATCAAAAGCCATAACGGATGTTGAAACCGAGATCCCACGTTGCTTCTCAATTTCCATGAAATCGGAAGTAGTTGATTTTTTAATTTTATTAGATTTAACTGCCCCTGCTGATTGAATGGCACCACCAAATAACAATAACTTTTCGGTTAAAGTAGTTTTACCAGCATCTGGATGGGCAATAATGGCAAAGGTCTTTCTTTTATGTAATTCTTCTGTAAAACTCATTGATTTTGAAATAAGGGTATAAAGATAACCTTTTTTAAGAGATAGAAATGTTGGGTTTTTTAGAACGGATAGCCTATACCAAAATTAGTATAAACAGGAGTTTGTTTAAATGTTTGAGTTCCGAGTAACCATCTCTTTCCTTCAACATATTGTGGATCATAAATACGAATTGCAGCGTCCAATCGAATAACAAAAAAACTAAAGTCATAGCGCAATCCAAATCCCGAACCTAGCGCAATTTCTTTATAAAATTTATCCAATTTAAATTGTCCATTCGGTTTAGTTGGATCACTATAAGACAACCAAATATTTCCAGCATCAGCAAACCAAGCTCCGTAAAATGATTTAAAAATATGAAAACGATATTCGATATTACTCTCAATTTGTACATTACCGATCTTATCATATCTTGCTGTTACATTCTCGGGTTGAGCATAACTTCCAGGACCTAAAGTCCTAGCTCGCCAAGCTCTGTTACTATTTGGACCACCGCCAAAAAAACTTTGTTCATAAGGCAAAGAGGTTAAATTTTTTAGTGGTTTTCCGTAACCACCAGCTAATCGATATACTAATTTTCCTAATTTTCTAATTTTAAAATAGAATCGATAATCTACATCAAACTTCACAAATTGCGAAAAAGGTACGTTCCCAATTAAATATCTTCCTTGCGAGTCCATTGGCTGATCTATTGCGGAATATAAACCACGTAAAATATTTCCTGAAGAACTTAAACTCATTTTCAAATACATTAAATTTCTTTTTTTACTTAAACTCTGATTATTATAAGTTACTGATAATTTTGATAATGTAGTAATGTGATCTTGAAAGGAATTTAATAAAAAGAAGTCATTTAAGTTTAACAAATCACTCTCAAAGTTTCCAAATAACTTTGCTTTAACACTATATACTTCAAATGGAACAACATCATAAGAAAACAAAGATTTATTATTTGTAAATCTAAATCCATAAGAAATACTTGAAATAATTCTATTAAACTCGGGGCGAGATTGATAGTTAACAGACAAATTCAGAATAGTTTTAGGCTGTATAAAATATCGCTTTTCATTTACGTCTTTTTTATAATAAAATAAGGTAAATGGGAATAAAGGTTTAGGGAAATAAATATTCAATTCAGGTCCAAATTGAATCGTGTTAAATGTATTTGAAACATCATTAATATTTGAAGAAGTTTGAGTAGCATTAAATTGCTTTTGAGCTGTTAAAGAACCCTTTAATTTAAGTTCAACTAACTCCGCACCTCTAAAAGCATTTTTGTTTTGAAACACTAAGCTACCAGCAATTCCTAGGTTACCAGAAGTATTGGTTCCTTCCGTTTCGATTGTTATTGACTGCTTTACTACAGGTTGACAAACTATATAACAATCTAACTTATCAGAAAAATAAGGATTTTTTACATATTGAATATATACACTTTTAAAAACACGCAAAGCACTTAATCCTTTATACGTTTCTTCCGAAAAATTTTGCTGATACAATTGGCCAGGTGATATAGAAATATTTCTCGTTATATCTTTCTTTCTTAATTTCAGTTTATTGTTAAATAATATTTTAGAACCATTATATTCAATCGTATCTTTCATGTAAATTTCACTTGATTTTCCTTTAAAATCTGGGATGTTTTCGGGAATCACATAAACATTTTCAATGTAAAAACGTGGATGATTATCATAAACTAAGGAATCATTGCTTTCGCTATACGACTTAGAAAACATTTTTAATCCGACAGTTAAATTTACATTTTGGCCAACTAAGTTTGTATCTACCAAATAATAAACATATTCAGGCGCAAAATAAAAATACCCGTTATTCAACTGGCTTTCAGTTATTCTTTCCCTTTCTTTTTGAAGGACATCCTCATCATAAATCATTTTACGTTTAATGAGAGTAGAAATCGTATCATTAAAAATAAAATATTCAATCAAAGGATCTTCAATTTTATAACTAATATTTTGAACCAAATAAGGCTTAGACTTAGTAATAAAATAGAAAGTCTTGGCACGTTTATTCTTCACATCCAACACAACACTATCTCTAACTTTAGAATCAAAATAACCCTTTGAGAAAACAAATTTTTGTAATTGATTTTTGGTGATTTTAGTTAAAAATGTATCTAAAATTACTGGTGGTTCCCCTGCCTCCATAATACTTTCTCTAAAAGTAGCTTTCTCTTTATTTTTGAGACTAGGCAGTTTTGTAGGTTTACCCTTGGCAGTTCTATTAGCATTTTTTTTAGCATTTTTAGCCAAACGTTTAGCATTTATCCTATCAAATCTAGCGTCTCTTTTTTCTTTTTGTTTAAGCATTTTTTGCTTATCCACTTGATTATAGAGCCATAAATTAAAACGTATTAATTTCAAAACCTTTCTGTTAGGTTTTTGCCTAATAAAAGCTTCTATTTCATTTTCATCTATATCTGTTCCGTTTTCTTTTAACGAATTTTTAGTTAACAAAAATTCATTTTCTTTTAAATGTTTATTGATGTTACAGGAACTAACTGATACTATCAATATTAAAAAGAAAAACCTGCCCGTTTTAAACGAATGATTTAAAAAACTTTTTGTATACTGTAGAAAGGTCAATTGGTTTACTTACATTTATAGCCTACTAATTTAAGTTTAAAAAATGATTAGTAAAAATCAGATAAAACATATTCAATCACTTCACTCTAAGAAAAATAGAGAAGAGGAAGGCTTGTTTATTATTGAAGGTGTTAAATTAACAACTGAATTCATTAAACATCAAAAATTTGAAATCAAGGAAGTATTTGCAACCTATGAATTTATTAATGAGCATAAATCAGAATTGATTAACAACTCTGTTTCATTAACTGAAATTACAGATGATGAACTTAAAAAAATAAGTCATTTAACAAGCCCAAATCAAGCATTAGCTGTTGTAAAGTCAACAACACAAAAACTTGACACTCACTTATTAAACACTTCAAACACCTTATTTTTAGATGACATTAGAGATCCAGGTAATTTAGGGACTATTATTAGAATTGCAGATTGGTTTGGTATAAAACAAGTGATTTGTTCTCCAAATTCAACTGAATTATATAATCCCAAAACACTACAAGCAAGTATGGGCGCTGTATTGCGAGTAAATGTGATTACTATGAGTTTTGAAGAACTTATTGCTAAAACTAATAAACTGCCTATTTATGGGGCTGTGCTCGAAGGTGAGAATATTTATACCACTTCTTTAAAACATGGCTTATTGGTTATTGGCAACGAAGCTAATGGAATTTCAAACGAAGTCTTAAAACATATTGCGCACCATATTACTATACCAGCCGCTAATAGCAACGGCAGCGAATCATTAAATGCAGCCAATGCCTGCGCTATTATTTGCTCAGAATTCCATAGGCAATTAACTTATTAATCGCATTAAATATTATTTTTGTAATCGCATTAATAGTTTAGTTTTGTAGTAAATGTCATTAGAAACCAATCATAATTCATTTGGTCAATTATCGGATGTAGCTGATGGTTTAGTTATTGAGTTATCTGATAGCTTAATCAAATTTTGCGAGGTTCAGTTTAACGAAAACAATTCTCTATATATTTGTCACTATCCCATCGAAAATACATTACAATATTCATTAAGCGAACATTTAATTAATGCTTTAAAACATTTTCAAATTTCTAAAAAATCATACAAACACGTTTACATTAATTACATCACCTCTCAGTTTACATTATGCCCTAGTGTATTTTATAATCTTGAAAATAACAGAGCATTTTTAGAATTTAACTCTGGCACAGTTGGTAATGCTTTAGTTTTAACCGATGAAATTAATGCAGATATCAAATTGATTTACGCCATTGATGAACAAATAAAATCAACACTTGATCAATTATTTCCAAATCATCTATTAAAGCATACATTAACTGTATTATCTAAATTGATGCTATCTTCTGAAGAATTGGTAAAAGAAAATGTTATTGTATCTATTCATGCTAATTACATAGAAGTAGTTGTAAAACAAGAGCAAAAATTATTATTAGCAAATCAGTATTCAATTAAAACACAAGAAGATGTTTTGTATTATGTGCTATTTATTTTAGAACAATACCATTTAAATCCATTAAAAGTAAATATTAAGATTATTGGCGATATCGACTCTTCTTCATCTTTAATTAATTCTCTGAAAAAATACATTAAAAACATAAATTTAGGAATAGGCCACAAAACTATTAATTGGTCAACTCTTAAAGGAATGCCTCAGCATTTTAATTATACATTATTAAATAGATTGTTTTGCGAATAATTGGAGGAACATATAAAGGCAAACAAATTATTGCCCCTAAAAATTTACCCGTTAGGCCTACTACGGATTTTGCAAAAGAAGGGTTGTTTAATATTCTTAGCCACAAAATAGATTTTGATGACTTAACTGTACTTGATTTGTTTTGCGGAACTGGTAATATAAGTCTTGAATTTGCTTCTCGTGGAGCTAAAAAAATATATTCAGTAGATAAACACTCTCCTTGTCTTTATTTTTTAAAAGACACTGCAAAATCCTTAAAAATGAATAACATTTTTACAGACAGAGCAGATGTATTTAAATACCTTGAAAAATCAACAACAACATTTGATTTAATATTTGCTGATCCTCCCTACGAATTAGAAAATATTGAAATGATTTATGAATTAGTATTTAAACATAATCTCCTAAATACTGATGGAATTTTAATTATTGAACATGGGCCAAAAACAGATTTAAGTTCAAAGAAATACTATATTGAAACCCGTAAATACGGAAACGTTCATTTTAGTTTTTTCGCTCATTCTATAGAATAAAACAGTTAACCATAATAAAACATAAAAGGTAAAAAAGAATTAAGTTTAATAAACTTGTTCTTTGGCTTTTATGGTTCAGTACAAAGAATAACATATTTTAGTAAATCCATCAAAAATTAATCTGTAACTAATTGTATATTTGGTATTATAGAAACGTATGCGATTTATCCTTTTTTTCATATTCACAGCTTTTATCTCTCAAGCACAAAATATTACCATAAAAGGTAAAGCTCATTTCTCGCATATAGGAAAAGAGGTTGTATTAAGCGACTTTACTGACTATATCACTTACACCATAAATAAAGAAAGCACTGACACTGTTGATAAGGATGGTTACTTTGAACTAAAGTTACAGTCAAAAAACACGAAACCAATTTTAATTAGTATTAATAATTTGGTTGGTAAAATATATGTGCAGCCAAATTTTGTATACGGAATTTACTTTCCTGCTGAAGATTCCACTGCTAATCATCAAGCAGGTACAGAAACTACAGTGGATATTAGTGTTTACGGAAAAGATAGTACAGAATTAAATGCTTTGATTATTGATTTCAATACTCAATACAATAATTTATTTATAAACTCTACCGATAAATATTTATCTCCGGCTAAAATAAATAGCTTATTGGATACATTTTTAATAGCCTCTAAAAAACGGTATGTGCATATTAAAAACCCTTATTTCAAAAATTATTTAGAATATTCTTTTGCGGATTTTTTCTCTAACACTTCTCGAAGCAAATTATTTTTATATAAGCAGTTTGTTGACAAAAAACCGATTCAATACCAAAATTTTGAATACATGCAGTTTTTTAACGCTCATTTCAAAGGATATTTAAAAGCTTATGCATCAACTAAAAACGGTGGCAACATCTATAACAGTATAAACAGCTTTGCTGATTATAGAGATTTACAAGTGCAATTTAGAGGGGATAAAAGTATTACAAATGATACACTTCGTGAATTATTAATACTTAAAGGCTTAATTGATTTCTATTACAGTCCTGATTTTGACAAGAAACAAGTTCACAGTGTGATTGAACAATTGTATATAGAAACTAACGTTCATGAACATAAAAAAATTGCTTTTAATATGTTGCAAACCATTAATCAATTGCAAGCAGGCGCTCAGGCCCCTGATTTTATTGTAAATGACAAAACAGGCGCCTCTGTAAATTTATATAACTTTAAAGGCAAACACATTTATTTAAATTTCTTTTCCACAGAAAGCGAAACCAGTGAAAAAGAGATGCAAAAAATTATTGATTTGAAAAAGAAATTTAACGACAAAGTTACTTTTATTAGCGTGTGTTTGGATGATAGCGTTAAAGCATATAGAGCCTATTTAAAAGCTAATCCAAAACAAGATTGGATTATTTTACATCAAACAAAAAACAGTACAGCAAAACAAGCTTATCATATTAAATCATTATCTGGATTTTTCTTCATTAGTCCTCAAATGCAATTGGCTCAATCTCCAGCATTAATGCCTAGCGAAGGCGTTGAATATAAATTCAATGCCTTATTTAAGCCAAAAAAGAAAAATACGATTATTGGTGTGAGGTAATTAAAAATAACTCACGTTTTTTTAATTGATATTTTTTTAAGAATTTCTGTTGTAGCAGTGTCCGAAGAAATACCAAAACCGGCTACTAAAATCCCCTTCAATCCTGTATTCGATTCAATGGCATAAACCACAGCCTCATCTGCTGGATCCGAATTTCCTTCGTAGCGATATACATCAACTATTTCAAAACAATCACCATATTTTTGATAGTAATGAACGAGACTATTTTCTTTTAAATTAAAATCAATTGTAAAGCCTTGATTTTGCAATTGCGTAATTGCTTCAGAAACTGTAGCATAATGATTTTCTCGTTCCATAATTATTTTATTTAATAGAATGAAATCTGTTTTTAAAATGATCTTTTACAAAAGCTAATTGTTCATTATCCGACATCTTATCTGCTTGTTGAGTTACAATCTTAATTTTATCAAATCGATGATTATCTTTTAGTATATTATGTAATTCTGACTTTGCATCTGTTGGTCCAAAAAGAATGACCTCCTCGTAATTTAAAACAACATCTCCCAAATTCTTATAATAACTTGAATGCATTTGCTGTTCCTTATTATGCATTAAATTTTCATTCTTACTTAAAGTGTGTTCTTTTTCTTGATGAGTAAATTTAGATTCAATTACTTTTACTTCAGAAGTATCATTTGAAAATTCGATAATATGAGCACTTGCATGATCCATCCAAATACCTGCTTTTTTTCCTGTTGTCATTTTTGATTATTTTATATTTCATATACATATTCTATAAACATAGAACTAAAGTATATGATATAGAATTTAAAACTATTACAGATTTAAATGAATAGATTACACAAATCACATATTCTTTATGTAAATGTGTATTCCCTAAAAAAGTTAAGATAACTTATTCTCTTTTCTAAACGTATGAAAAATCAAATACACACTCGTAGCAAATAAAAAGAAAGCTCCTGTTTGATGCAACACTCCTAATACTACAGGCACTTGATACAACAATGTTAATACTCCTAAAATAAATTGTATTGTTACGCCATAGATTAAAAAAGTAACTCCTCTATATTGCGAAACTGTTAGCTTTAATTTATCTGATTTATACCAAATCACACACAACATTGTAACCACCAAAAGTGCTAATGTTCTATGAACAAACTGTATTCCACTTGCGTTTTCAAAAAAGTTTAGATAAAAACTTTCTTTCATTGTCACTTGTTCAGGCATCCATTCGTCGCCCATTTTTGGCCAAGAATTAAAAATATGTCCTGGACGAATTTTTGAAGCATCGCCTTCTACAAATCCTGCCGTAAAAGCACCATACACAATTTGCAAAATTAACACTACAAAAAATGAAAGTGACCACCACTTTAATTTAGCTCCTTCGTTTTCCATAATCTCTTCTTTTGGATTTAATAATTTTAAAGCAAACCAAAATGTAAAAGCAAATAAGGTGAATGCACTCATTAAATGAGTGGCTAATCTAAAATGACTTACTGCAGGTTGTTTTTGCAATCCGCTATATACCATCCACCATCCAATAACAGCTTGCATAGCACCCATAAAAAACAGAAGAATTAAAGATGGCAACATCTTTTTATCAATTTTTTTACGAATAATTAAAATTACTAAACCTATTGAAAACACATACATCATTATCCTTCCAATCATACGGTGAATGTATTCCCAAAAGAAAATATGTTTAAACTCATCTAATTTCATAGTGAAGTTTACCTTTATAAACTCAGGGCTTTGTTGATATTTAGCAAAACGCTCCAACCAAGCCCCTTCTGATAAAGGTGGCATAGATCCCATAAAACTCCAATCTGTTATTGATAAACCTGAATGTGTTAATCTGGTGATACAGCCTACAACTACCATTATATATACTAAAGCACAACCAGTTAATAACCAATAAATAACTGCTTTATTTGGATTCTTAGAAATCATAAGGAATGAATTTGGGCACACACGTACTAAGCATTTAGGTAATATTTAAATAAAAACAGTTTAAAAAAGTAATTGTTTTAAAATAAAAATCCTATTTTTAAACCAATTAAACTACACCAAAAATGAAGGGAATTATATTAGCCGGAGGCTCAGGAACACGTTTACATCCATTAACATTAGCAATGAGTAAACAAATGATGCCTGTTTATGATAAACCAATGATTTATTATCCATTATCTGTATTGATGATGGCTGGTATTAATGAAATTTTAATTATTTCAACGCCTCAGGATTTACCAAATTTTGAGCGTTTATTAGGTAGTGGAGAGCAATTAGGCTGTAAATTTTCGTATGCCGTGCAAGAAGTGCCTAATGGTTTAGCACAAGCTTTTGTGATTGGAGAAAAATTTATTGGAAAAGATAAAGTAGCCTTAGTGCTAGGCGATAATATTTTTTATGGAGTAGGGCTAGGAAGAATGTTACAAAAAATCAATAATCCCGAAGGCGGCGTTGTTTTTGCTTACCATGTAAGCGATCCTGAAAGATATGGAGTAGTTGATTTTGATGATAATCATAATGTGTTATCTATTGAAGAAAAACCAGCTCAACCAAAATCTAATTATGCCGTACCAGGTTTATATTTTTACGACAACTCAGTGGTTGAAATTGCTAAAACATTGAAACCATCTGCGCGTGGAGAATACGAAATCACTGACGTAAATAAAGAATATTTAAAACGTAAACAATTAAAAGTATCTATTTTAGATAGAGGAACCGCTTGGTTAGATACTGGTACTTTTGCATCGTTAATGCAAGCGGGGCAGTTTGTTCAGGTTATTGAAGAGCGTCAGGGATTAAAAATTGGATGTATTGAAGAAGTGGCTTTTAAAATGGGCTTTATTACCAAAGAACAATTAATTAAAATAGCAACGCCTTTAACAAAAAGTGGTTATGGAACCTATTTATTAAAAATGGCTGAAGCTAAATAATTTATTCTCGTGCAAGCATACTCTTCTCTTTTCCAAGTTTTAAATAAAGCCATTGAGGAACAACAAAGTTCATTAAATAGTTCGTCTCCAAATGAGATGTATGAACCTATGAGCTACATTATTGGCCTAGGTGGTAAACGAGTTCGCCCCTTACTAACATTGGTAGGTTGTGATATTTTTGAGGCTAATCCTAATAATGCTATTCATGCAGCATTAGCTGTTGAATTATTTCACAACTTCTCTCTAATACATGATGATATTTTAGACAATGCTCCTTTACGCAGAGGAAATACAACTGTTCATGAAAAATGGAATCATAATATTGCCTTATTAAGTGGCGATGGTATGATGGTAAAAGCCTTTGAAGTATTAGGAAAATCTAATTCAGCACATATATCTAAACTTTTAAATCTATTTTCAAAAACAGGATTAGAAGTTTGTGAAGGACAGCAATACGACATGAATTTTGAAACCCAAGAACGTGTGAGTGTGGAAGATTATATTCACATGATTACATACAAAACAGCTGTATTGTTGGGTTGTAGCTTACAGATGGGAGCAATTTGTGCTAATGCATCAGAAGAAAGTCAAAAACACTTATATGAATTTGGAAAACATGTTGGTATTGCTTTTCAAATTTTAGATGATATATTAGACGTGTATGCTGATGATGAAAAATTTGGGAAACAAGTAGGAGGAGATATCATCTCTAATAAAAAAACATTTATGTTATTGGATGCTTTTGAATTGGCTAATGAGGGTCAAACAAAGGAATTAAACGATTTATTGTATTCAAAAGATATATCTAATTCAGATAAAGTAGAACAAGTTACTGCACTTTATAATACCTTAGGTGTAAAAGAATTAGCAATTAAAGAGGCTAATAAACATACGGATATAGCTTTAAAACACTTAGAGGAATTAAATGCGAATCCAACTAAGAAAAAAGCTTTAAAAGAATTTGCTCTTCATTTACTTAACAGAGAAGTATAACCATGGAACTTCACGAATTACTTTCTTCTTACGTTCATAAAATTAAAATTCAAATTCGATTTAAAGATATTGATAAGCAAGGTCATGTAAACAATGCCAATCATATCACTTATTTTGAAACTGCCAGAGTAGAATACTTTAAAGATGTTTTTAGAAACAGCATTGATTGGATAAAAACAGGAATGATTTTAGCCAATACGGAAATTACATATAAAAGACCTATTCTATTAGAAGATCAAGTATACTGTTACACGAAAATTACTCGTTTTGGCACAAAAAGTTTTGAAATAGAAAATGTACTAACTATAGAAGATGAGCATTATAAATACCTCTGTGCATTTGGGAAAAGTACTCTAGTTTGTATTAATTACGATACTAAAAAAACCATTGAAGTTCCTAAAGAGTGGGTTGAATCAGTTAAGTTAAAAACTTCGAAAAATATCTATAATAAACCCACTTTAAAAAATCATTAAATCGAGAAATTTGCAATAATTTTCCTTACTTTTACTTTATTGATATTTTTTATGAAGAATTTAGTAGAAGGTTTTACCAAACAATTGCAAGAAGCGTTGGATATTGCTCACAAAGCAGTTTTGACTCAAAAACATAATGTTCAAAATATAGTTGTTACAGGACTTGGCGGTTCTGGAATTGGCGGCACTATATTATCAGAATTAGTACAATCAGAGTGTCTTATCCCAATCATTGTAAATAAAGATTATTTCTTACCTGAATTTGTCAATTCAAACTCTTTGGTAATCATTTCTTCCTATAGTGGAAATACAGAAGAAACACTTTCAGCAATGAAACAAGCCATTGATAAAAATGCACAAATAGTTTGTATTACAAGTGGTGGAGAGGTTCATGCAATTGCCCAACAATATAAATATGATACTATTATAATTCCAGGAGGAAACCCTCCACGTTCTTGTATCGGCTATTCTTTAGTTCAACTATTTAAAATTGTACAATTTAATGGATTTGTAAAAACAGATTTATTAAATCAAGTTAAAGCAACTATTGCATTATTAGATAATGAAAAAGAAGCTATTAAAGTTGAATCAACTCTGATTGCGAAGAAATTATTAAATAAAATTCCTGTGATTTATTCACTGGGTTCTTGCGAAGGAGCAGCTGTGAGATTTAGACAACAAATTAACGAAAATAGCAAAATGTTGTGCTGGCATCATACTTTGCCAGAAATGAATCATAATGAATTAGTTGGTTGGACAGAAAAAAATGATTTACTAGCTGTTGTTACATTTAGAACATCTTTTGATTACGAAAGAACGATTAAACGTTATGAATTGTGTAAAGAATTGTTTACTAAGTATAGTCATTCTGTTACCGACATCAATGCAAAAGGCGCTTCAAAAGTAGAGCAATTCTTTTATCTCATTAATATTGGTGATTGGATTTCTTGTTATATCGCAGATTTAAAAAATATTGATGCTGTTGAAGTAAATGTGATTACGCATTTAAAAAACGAATTAGCAAAGCTAAATTAATCCTTAATTCTTTTCACTTTGAATAAGCAAGTATTGTTTCAAGATCTTGGGCTTATGGACTATAAAGTCTGTTGGGATTACCAAGAAAGCTTATTTAATGAAACCATTGCTCAGAAAATAGCTAATAGAAATTTAGCTCCTGAGCAACAAATACAAACCAAAAATCATTTGTTATTTGTTGAGCACCCACATGTTTATACATTAGGAAAAAGCGGCGACGCTGCTCACCTTTTAATTAATGATCATCAATTAGAAGAAAAACAAGCAACTTATTATAAAATTAACAGAGGTGGCGATATTACTTATCATGGACCAGGGCAATTAGTAGGCTATCCCATTTTAGATTTAGATCATTTTTTTACCGACATTCATAAGTACCTTCGTTTGCTAGAAGAAACCATCATCTTAACACTTGATGAATATGGAATCAAAGCAGGAAGAAGTAGAGGAGAGACAGGTGTTTGGCTAGATGAAGATAATATTTTTAAAGCTCGTAAAATTTGTGCTATGGGGGTAAGATGCAGTCGTTGGGTAACTATGCATGGCTGGGGCTTTAACGTAAACTCAAACTTAGATTATTTTTCAAATATTGTTCCATGTGGGATTCAAGACAAAGCAGTAACCAGCTTAAATAAAGAATTAGGTCATGATGTTGATATGAATGACATAAAAGGAAAACTAAAAAAACATTTCACTACATTATTTGAATGTGAAATCATTAATCAACAATTGGTTTAATTTATAATACATGAAACATTTATTATCAATTTTATTTGGGTTTCTTTCATTTTTAACTTTTGCTCAAAAGCCTGATGTAGTTCCTATTATTGACCCTGAATTAAAACCAAAACTTAAAAAAGAAACTAATGTTATTATAAAAGCAGGTACAACACTTAATTTTATAAATAAAGAATTATATAAAATATTAAATGATGGATCATATGAATACAAGCCCGAAAGTTCATCTTTTTACATAAATCCATGTTTAAGTATTGGAATAGAAAGACAGTTTTTAAAAAGATTTGGATTTCATTTCAACTTAGGATTTTACCAAACATTACAAAAATATACAACCTCCAAAAAAATTCAAATACCATTTAACGGAACAAATATTTCAAATAGTATTTCTTATCAAGAGGGAGTGCATCAATATTTACATAATAACATTTTCGCAGAGTTATTGCCTACGTATAAATATAAACACACACGATTTTTAGCAGGTTTTAATTTAACTCGAAGTAGCCCAACAGTTTCAGCACAAATAACAATCACGAATTCAAGTACTGGAGACGTTGAAGTAATAACGGCAAAAGACAAACCAGAAGAAAGTTACCACGTGTACTCCATGATAGGTGTCATGCACGGCTTTCCAGTAAAAACGATTGAATTGACTGTTTCTGCAAGTTATTTTGGAATTTTAAAAAAGTATGATTCAGGATTTAATTTAATGTTTGGCGTATTATTTTAATTTGAAGGTTCAACTAACTGAGGGATTTTCAACTTATCTGATTTTTTAATTCCCTCTAACACTTCAATATTAATACCATCCGATAAACCAGTTTTAATAAATCGTTTCTCAAAAACCTGATTAGAAATTTCAACTTCTACAAATGGTTTTTCTTTATCAAATTGCAAAACACTTTCAGGAATAGCCATTACTTTATCTTTTTTAGATAAAATAATATCTGCATTAGCACTGTAACCTGCTCTCAAAAACGAACTATTTTCTTTAGCAATGGACGCACGAATTAAAAACTGAATAGCACCATTTTCTGTAATACCTTTTGGCGCAATGTATTCTAGTTTAGCATTAAAGCTTTCTTTATCAATAGCTCCAATAGTTAAAACAATATCCATGTTTTCTTGCACTTTACCCACTTCACTTTCATCTAGCTTACCTTCAAAAATCATTTCACCCATATTAGCAACAGATGCAAGTGTTGTGCCTTCATTAAAAGTATTACTTTCAATCACTTGTCCACCTTCTTTTACGGGAACATCTAGCACCATACCTGTAATAGTTGCTTTTACAAAAGTGTTACTAGAAGATCCTGATGTTTTAGAAGCCCCTTCTTTAATAATTTGCAATTGATTAATGGCCGCATCCAATTCTACTTTACTTGAATTTAAACGTAACTCAACTGCTTGCATATCTGCTTTTGCAATAATACTTTGATCAAACAATGTTTTATTTCTATCATAATCCATTTTTGCGTTATCATAATTTACTTGAGCCGAACTAATTCTATTCTCAGCATTTGCAAGATTAAGCATATTAGGAATGATTTTAATTTTAGCAATCACATCTCCTTGTTTCACCTGTTGGCCAGCTATTATGTATAATTTTTCAATAATACCACTTACTTGTGATTTCATATTTACTTCTTTACGAGGAGCTACTGAACCAGTAGCCACAGTCTTTTTGATAATTGATGTATCAAACGGCATCACTGTTTTAAATACCTCTGGTGGTTTTTGAGATTTATTATATAGGAAATAAAATGTCCAAAAAATTAAGCCTACAAAGGCAACTAGCAAAGTGATTTTGATTATTTTTTTTATCATAGTGTTATTTTTGTTTAACCCTGTCTACCGACAGGCAGGCGCAAAGACGCAAAGTTTTTTCGCAGAGATCGCTAAGTTATATAAGTTTATATTTTTAATTGTCTAATTATTCTGTTCTTAATGCTTCTACTGGTTTAATAGCCACAGCTTTACTTGCAGGAATTAGTCCTGCCAAAGCTCCACTAAAAATTAAAACTGTTAATGCCTTTAATGCAACTGATAAATCAACTGTGGGGTTTGTAAACATTTCCCCCGAATCTCCAATAGCTGCATTTAAAGCTTCTAACAAGCCTATACCAATCACTAAACCAAAGTACCCAGAAATTGCAGTTAAAAAAACTGCTTCTAAAATAATTTGTCCAATAATTTGTGACGGCACAGCTCCCAACGCTCGTTTTACCCCAATTTCTTTTGTACGTTCTTTTACAACAATTAACATAATATTACTAATACCAATAACACCTGCTAATAAAGTTCCAATACCTACTATCCAAACTAAAATTTCTATTCCCATAAACAAACCACTTAACTTATTATATTCAACAGCCATATTCCAATGACCAATAGCTTTCATATCGTCGGGTGCAATTTTATGTCGTTCTTTTAAAATAGAGATTACTTTTTCTTCTGACTGTTCTGCCGGAATATGATCTTTTGATTTAATGGCAAACCAGCCAACCACATCTCCATAATTAAAGGCGTTTTGGAAAGTAGAAAAAGGAATGTTAACACGCTGCGCTTGTTCTCTTCCTTCATTTCCTCCAGCTGTTGGAGATGTAACTCCTATTACTCTAAAATAAACGCCATTTACGCGAATATATTCTCCAATAATTTTTTCATCTTTTTTAAATAATAGTTCCACCACTCGTGGACCTATCACACAAATTTTTCTCTTTTCTTTTATGTCTAAATCATTTATAAATCTTCCTTGCCCTAATTTAATATCAGAAATACCAGTAATATTAGGATAACACGCCTGTATCTCACAAGCAGCTGTTTTTAATCCTCTTAATACATTAATAGCGCCTTCATGTTCACCTAATTGATTTAATGGAGACACAACCTCTAATTCGGGTAATTGTTTTAAAGCTTCTGCATCCGATATGGTGTAATTAAATCCACGATTTGGCTTCATGCCTTTATAGGCCTTTGAAGTTTGTTGTGCCCACACAAAAAAACTATTAGTTGCCGTACCAGCAAATTCTTTTAAAATGCCATTTCGTAAGCCATTGCCAGAACCAAGCATAATTACCAACATAAAAATTCCCCAAAACACGCCCAACATGGTTAAGAATGTTCTTAGTTTATTTTTGCGAATGGTTGCAAAAATCTCTTGCCAATTATCTCGTTCAAATATCAAATTAACTTTCTCTTAAAGCGGTTATGGGTTCAACTTTAGCAGCTTTAATTGCAGGAAACAAACCTGCCAAAGCTCCAGCAACAACTATTAATACAACAGCTGTTATCGCAATAGATAAATCAACGTCAGGATTTTTAAAGAAATCTCCTTCTAATTCAAAATACTTTATTAACTCAACCAAACCAATACCTAACATCAAACCAATATAACCTGCTATAGAAGTTATAAAAACAGATTCTTGAATGATTAAAGATACAATAGACCATGGTGAAGCGCCTAAAGCTTTTCGAACGCCAATTTCTTTTGTGCGTTCTTTAACCACAATCATCATAATATTACTCACACCTACAACGCCAGCTATTAATGTAAATACGCCAATAATAAACACAAATATTTTAATACCATCTAACATTCCCATTATACGTTTATACTCCACATTATTATTAAAAATACCAACAGCATTCATATCCAAAGGATTGAAATGGTATTTTTTTGCCAAAGCATTTCTGATAGTGCTAACCATCTGATTACTATATTCTGTACTAACAGTTCCTGTACTTGCCCAAATAACATTCACATTATCTTTTCCGTTGTAAATACGCTGAGCAGTTAATAAGGGGATATAAATTCGATCGTTGTCGCCCTTGCCAGGGTCGTTGAATACGCCAACTACTTTATATTTAGTTCCTGAAACATCAATAAATTTATCAATAGGATCTTCTGTTTTAAATAAAGCATCTCTCACTGGAATTCCAATGACGCACACTTTTCTGTAATCATTAAAATCATTTTGATTGATAAAACGTCCGGATATGATTTTTGCTTTTTCTAACAAATTATGATCGGGCGCGCAAGAACGTACGGTAAAACCAGCATGTTCATTTTTATACGACAAAATCTTTCCTGCTCTTCCGTCATAAACTGCCGAAGCATGATCTACGCCATCCACGCCATATTTAATATAATAATAATCTACATTTGTTAATTGAATATTTTTACCAGGCTTGTATCCTTCGTGCGCCATGCTGGTTTGTCCGCCATCAATCCAAATACTATTAGCCGCATCATTCCCAAATTGTGATTGCGCTCCATTTCTTAAACCCTGACCAGCAGCTAATAAAACAATTAAGATAAAAATCCCCCATGCCACACTAAACGCCGTTAAAAAAGTACGGAGTTTATTTTTTTGAATAGTCCCTAATATTTCTTGCCACTTATCTAAATCAAACATAATTTTAAATGATAAGTCCGTCTTTTAGTCTAATGGTTCTATCTGTTAAGGCCGCAATGTCATTTTCATGAGTAACCAAAACAATAGTTTTACCTTGCTGATGAATGTCTTTAAAAATATCCATCACTTCGATAGACGTTTGAGAATCTAAAGCACCTGTAGGTTCATCTGCAAAAATAACTTTTGGATTTCCAATTAATGCACGAGCAATTGCCACACGTTGTTTTTGTCCACCGCTCATTTCGCTTGGTAAATGATGTGCCCAATCTTTTAAGCCAACTCTATCTAAATATTCTAAAGCTTTTATGTTACGCTCTTTACGAGATACTTTTTGATAATATAAAGGTAAGGCCACATTTTCCATGGCGTTTTTAAACGACAATAAATTAAATGATTGAAACACAAAACCTATAAACTGATTACGTAACTGAGCTGCTTTAGTTTGGCTTAAATCTTTAATCAAGGTATTATTAAGCATATAGGTTCCAGAATCATAATTATCTAAGATTCCTAAAATATTTAATAAAGTTGATTTACCTGAACCCGATGACCCCATAATAGATACAAATTCTCCTTCTTTGATATGTATATCAATCCCTTTTAATACTTCGAATGAGGTATTATTTAATTTATAAGCCTTGCGTATTTGCTCTAATTTTATCACGAACTAAAAATAGCGATATAATGCAATAATGAACTTACCGCTTATGACGAAAAACAGTCGCTTATATAGATTTTTAAGAAAGTTTAGGAAACAACTTTCTTTTTAGTAATGATATTATTAATCACGCTTAACAAAACATACATGATAATAATTAATGGAATACCTATAAATTGAAGTGTAATTAATATTATTAAACTCAATCCTAAAAACACAAAACGAATTCGATTACCTACCCATGAAAAATTACGGAATTTAAGCGCAAATAAAGGGAGTTCTGCAACTAATAATAAACTAAATACTACACTAATACCAATTAAGAGATAAGGATTTAAGATAAGTGAAATATGATTAAACTCAGAAATTAAAGGTATTGAACAAATAAAAATAGCATTGGCTGGCGTTGGAAGTCCAATAAATGAACTAGTTTGTCTAGTATCATTATTAAATATAGCTAAACGGATAGCTGAAAAAACAGGGATTGTAAATGCAATATATTTTAAATAAGGTAACAAAAATGGCAATTCATCAGCATGTTGATTTTCGTCATAATTTGCTGTTGATAATTGAATCAATTTATACATCACAAATCCTGGCACTACCCCAAAGGTTATCATATCCGCTAAACTATCTAAATCTTTGCCAATGGGAGATGCTACCCTTAATAAACGAGCAGCAAAACCATCAAAAAAATCGAAGATAGCGGCTAAACCAACTAAATAGGCCGAATACACTAAATTACCTCCAAAAGCCTGAACAATTGCTAAACAACCGCATAATAAATTGCAACAAGTAATAGCATTTGGGATATGTTTTTTAATATTCATTTTACGATGTAAATATATATAAATTAAATCGTTTGTATATTTACAAAAGATGTTATTCAATTCATTGATATTTTTAGTGTTTTTACCAATCGTATTTGCTGCGTATTGGTTAATTCCTGCAAAACATCGAAATCTATTTTTATTAATTGCCTCTTATTATTTTTACTTTTCTTACAACCCTTGGTTTTTACTATTGTTAATTGGCACATCGGGTCTAGATTTCTATTTAGCAAAAGCTATTTCAAAAACCGATGAACATAATAAGCGAAAAGCTTTATTGGTTCTAAGTATAGTAAGCAATATTGGAGTTTTATTCGCTTTTAAATACTTCGTTTTTTTTTATAATTCAGGTCTCTCATTGTTTTCAAATAACCCGCAATTATTATCCAATTTTATCATTCCTGCAGGGTTATCATTTTATACGTTTCAATCCATTAGTTATACCATTGATGTTTATCGCAAAAAATACAAAGCTGATGACACCTTAAAAGATTTTTTATTGTACGTTTCTTTTTTTCCGCACATGGTGGCTGGCCCAATTGTTAGGCATCATACCTTGATGCCCCAATTAAAAACGGTTCACTTTTTTAATGATATTGAATGGGGCAATGCAATTAAATTAATTATTTGGGGATTCTTTAAAAAAATGGTTATTGCTGATAATATCGCCTATTTAGTTAATCCCGTTTTTAATGACTTACCAAATGACTTTAATTCTATTGAATTTATCATTATTGGTGTTTTATTTTTAATTCAGTTATACGCCGATTTTTCTGGATACTCAGATATTGCTATAGGAGTAGCTAAGCTCTTTAAAATTAATTTAAACCTTAACTGGAAACGACCTTTATTGTCAAAATCGGTTACCGAGTACTGGCAGCGCCATCATATTAGCTTAACCAGTTGGTTTAAAGAATATGTTTACATCTCCATTGGTGGCAATAGAGTAAGTGCTCCTAAATGGGCATTTAATATTTTAATGGTTTTTTTATTAAGTGGATTATGGCATGGAGCAAATTTCACCTTTATAATTTGGGGTTTACTAAACGGTTTATTTTACTTATTAGAACATATTCCAAACAAACAAAATGTTAAAATCCCTAATTTTTTTAAATGGCTATACACATTGTTTTTTATCTCCATTTTCTTTATAGCCTTTAGGGCAAATAATATTCATGATTTAGCATTTATCTATCAAGAAATTTTCATTCACTTTAATATAACAGATGGGCTAGACCACTTATTAGCATTGAAGGATAGGTTATTTTTAGCTGTGCTAGCGCTTGTATTGATAATACTATTTATGAAGGAAATTCAAGAAGAATACACCCTCATCAAATCATCCAATTATAAAGAAACTTATTTAGCACCTATTTTTTACATCATTGTACTTTGCCTTATTTTTTGTTTAGGAAACTTTAATGCCAACAGTTTTATTTACTTTCAATTTTGATTAAAAAAATAATCACATATATCATTGCGATAGTTTGTATGCTTTTTGTTTACAGAACATTTTTATACACTGGTATTAAAAAAAACAAACAAGGTATTTTCAATAAATACAACGAACTATTTTTAAATAAGGGCAACACCTACGATGTACTATTTTTAGGCTCATCCAGAGCTGAAATGCATTTTGAACCAAAAACATTTGATAGCATTACACATTTAAATAGTTACAATCTTGGCATAAGTGGTGCTTCTTTAAGGGTAAACCATACTCTATTAAAAACATATTGCCATCAACATCAAAAGCCTAAGCATGTAGTTTTAAACATAGATTACTTTTCACTGAAAAGCGATATTGATATGTTGAATGATTTTCCTCGATATTTCCCATATCTAAAAAATGAGTATTTAAGGACAGAATTGAACAATATAGATTCTAGATTTAATTCATTTTACTACAACCCATTTCATTCATTACCATTTACTCAAGTAGAATATTTGAGTACTTCGTTACATGGTTGGTTAAATATTCCTGGCAAATACGATACGTTGATGTATAAAGGATTTCAAACTGCTCCAGCCAATGAGCGAGGACAACTTATTGAAGGAACACCAATTTATTCGTTTATAAGCAAAAAAAACAGAAACTATCTCGACTCTATTATTTCATTTTCTGAAAATAACAATATATCCCTCACTTTAGTAACCACACCTATATATGGTGAGGGTTACAATCAGGTGATAAACAAATCGAACCTAGTCAAACAAATACAAAACGTTGCTTTCATTAACCATATTCCATATTTTAACTATACAGATTCATTAAAATTTAGCGATTCTGCCTTATTTTTTGACAATGAGCATCTTAACCACTCTGGTGCTAAAAAATTTAGCACAAGTTTTTCTGGTGTATTCTATAATATTATGGTTCAAAACACGTTATTTAACAAATAAATTCATTATTTTTAAAGGTCAATTAACGTATGCGTATTCTTTCAAATAAAGTTCTAATTATCCTATTCATTCTATTGGGGGTTACTTTTTCATTTAAAGCACAAGTAGCCAAGTATAGTAATGAATTTTTAAGTGTGGGCGTAGGCGCTCGTGCTTTATCAATGGCCAATGCTAATGTGGCCTCTGTAAACGATGTGACTGCAGGATACTGGAATCCAGCAGGCTTACAATTACAAAAAAGCAATTTACAAGTTGGCTTAATGCATGCCGAATACTTTGCAGGTATTGCTAAATATGATTTTATTGGAGGTTCTAAACGGTTAGATAGCAATAGTGTTGCAGGAATTACTTTTATTCGATTTGGTGTAGATAATATTCCAAACACTACCGAATTAATTGATGCTAATGGAAATGTAGATTACTCTCGTTTAAAATCATTTAATGCGGTTGATGTAGCAGTTTTATTATCGTATGCCAGAAATATGGCAAAAATTAAAGGATTAAAAATTGGTGTAAACGCAAAAATTATTCGACGTAAAATAGGAGATTTTGCTGGAGCTTGGGGTTTTGGATTGGATGCTGGTGCCATGTATGATTACAAAAAATGGCGCTTTGCAGCCATGGCAAGAGATATTACTGGAACGTTTAATGCATGGAGCTATAATTTATCCGACGATATGAAACAAACGTTTGCTGTAACAGGCAATGACATTCCTGCTAACTCTGTTGAAGTAACTGTTCCTCGTTTAATTTTAGGAGCTACAAGAACTTGGTATGTTTGGAACGACCGTATTTCAATTGGCGGCGAATTAAACTTTATTAATACGTTTGATGGTAAACGTAATACCGTTATCAAAACAAATGCGTGGAGTATGGAGCCAGCCCTAGGGCTAGAAGTAGGGTACAAAAATTTTATCTTTTTAAGAGGTGGTATTGGAAATATTCAAAAATCGAAAAATGTAATTGGAACAGATGTTACTACGGTTCAACCAAATATTGGCGTGGGTATTAAATACAAAGTTTTTGCTTTAGATTATGCTATGACAAATATTGGAAATGTTTCAACATCTCTTTATTCGCATATTTTCACCGTAAAAATTGATATTAATAAAAAGATAGTTAAATGATAAAACGTTTATTCGCTTTATATTTTTTGATTTTCATAACAGCTAATTTAGCTGCTCAAAAGTATGGCAATGAATGGATAAACTATTCACAAAAACATTATCGCATTAATATCCCTAGTACTGGCTTATACAGAATTAATTATACTACTTTAATTAATGCAGGAATACCTTTAGCATCAATCAACCCTAAAAATTTTCAGTTATTCATTAAAGGCGAAGAGCAGTATATTACCATCAATAACGAGAGTGATGATGTTTTTAACTCTACAGACTATATAGAATTTTTTGCTAAAAAAAATGATGGTGTATTTGATTCTTTAGCATACACTAATATCGATAGATTGCCAAACCCATACATTGCATTGTTTAACGATACAAACTATGCGTATTTAACTTGGAATAATTCTATTAGTAATAAAAGAGTAACCCCAGAAACAGATGTTAATTTTTTAGGTTATACACCTTCAAATTATTTTTATTCAGAAAAAGTAGAAGCTTATACTAATAGTTACTCTAACGGTTACCCTGCTTATGATGGAATTTACGATCCAAGATATATTAAAGCGGAAGGATATGGGATAACCATAAACAAAGGCAATACAACGCAAACAAATTTCGGTAATATAAATGTTTTTCAATCGCCTTCCTTACCGGTTTATATAAAATCAAACTATTCAGGCTCGAGTGCCAAATATAATAGTGGCATAAGTTACGACCATCAAATAAAATTGGATTATTTAAATTCGGCAGGAAACTATATTAACCTACATGACACAATTTTTTACGGCTACAATCAAATATTGGTACAAAAACAAATTACTTCTGATCAATTACAAAACTCTTCTGTATTACGTATTACCAGTTTTAATGATCCATTAATTACAACAAACAATTCTACAAATGTTCATTATATTTCTATTAAATATCCTCAGATACCCAATTTTTTAAATTCATCCGAACAACGTTTTTTTGTAGATAACGCCCCAGGCCTCAAAAGTTATTTTGAAATACAAAATGTAAATGTGGGTTCTTCCCAAGTATTATTATATGATTTAACCAATCATAAAATTATCACTACAGTTACTTCAGGAAATAATGTAAAGTTTTTAATTCCAAATTCACTTTCTCAAAAAGAATGTTTTCTTACCACAAGTGCAAATATTTATTCAGTTACGTCTTTAACGCCTGTTAATCAAACTGGATTTTTTGTTAACTATAAAACATCCAATCCAGATTCAGCATTTGTTATTATCACACACGAAAGTTTACTAGCACCAGCAAACGATTATAAAAATTATAGACAAAGTGTTTCTGGTGGGTCTCATCATGTAATCATGGCTAATATTAGCGACTTATATGATCAATTTGCTTATGGAAATATTAAAAATCCTTTATCTATAAAAAATTTCTGCCGTTACTTAAGTGATAGTTTACCTGTTCCTCCTAAATATTTATTATTAATAGGGAAATCTATTAAGCAAACCTTGGTAAGAAGTAATTTGTCCTATTGGGAAGATTGTAAAATACCTACAATGGGAATTCCACCATCAGATAATCTTTTAACATCTGGAATACATGGTTCAAATTCAAGTACTCCATTTATTCCAATAGGTCGTATTTCGGCAAATAACGAAACAGAAGTAACAAACTATTTAAATAAAGTAATATCACACGAAACGCATTCAGTTCACGGAATATACGCTTCACAGCCACAAGATTGGCACAAACGCGTGTTACATTTTAGTGGTGGCGCCTTTGGTTCTCAGCAAACACAATTTCAACAATACCTTCAAGATTTTGCAAACATTATAAAAGATACCTTATATGGCGCTAAAGTTTATAATTTTCAAAAAACAACAACTGCTCCCATTCAAATTACAGTAAGTGATTCTGTAACTCAACTAATAAACTATGGAACATCTCTCATTACATTTTTTGGACACGGATCTGTAACAGGATTTGATCAAGCGATTGATGATCCAAACGCTTATGATAATAAAGATAAATATCCATTATTTTTAGCTAATTCATGCTACTCTGGAGATATTCATCTGCCAGGTGGAAATAGCACAAGTGAAAAGTTTACCTTAATAAATGAAAAGGGAAGTATAGGTTTTATTGCGTCTTCGTCAACAGGAGTGGTAGGGCCATTGTATAATTATTCAGATCGAATTTATAGATCTTTAGCCTATGAAACTTATAGCCAAGGTATTGGAGATGCTGTAAGAAATACCTGTTTAAAAACTGCTTTGTATGGGCAACTACAAGAAATCACAAGTTTAGAAATGACTTTAGAAGGAGATCCATCTGTTAAAATAAACGCATTTACCAAGCCAGATTATGAAATTAAAAATGCATACATCTCATTAGATCCCTCATCTTACGTAGATTCTATTGGAGTAATCATTAATATAAAAAACAATGGCAGAGCTGTATTAGACTCATTTATTGTAAAAACAGAACGCTATTTTCCTAATGGCGACTCTATTGCATTTTATCATAAAGTTAAAGCACCTTTTAATAATGGTACACTTAAATTTTTCATCTTAAAAGATTTTGAAAATGGTATTGGATTAAATCAATTTAAAGTAAAGATTGACCAGTTTAACGAAATAGATGAATTATCCGAAACCAATAATTCAACTATAGGAACTGTTGATTTATTTATTTCAGGAGGAGATGTTATTCCTGTTTACCCAAGTCAATATGCTATCATACCTACCGTTCCTCAAATTACATTAAAAGCATCTACGGCAGATCCTTTTGCAACTAGTGCAAATTACAGAATACAACTTGACACGAATGACACTTTTATAAATCCCATTAATTCAACAATTGTAACTAGTTCAGGTGGCGTTATAGAATGGACAGTGAATTTACCTTATGCCGATAGTACAGTATATTTTTGGAGAATTACAAAAGATTCTATTTTACCAACTGATAATTTAAAATGGAGAGAAAGTTCTTTTCAAGTAATTGGAACTAAGCATGGTTGGGCACAAGCTCACTTTCATCAATTTAAAAATAACAAATATCAATTTGTAAATTATATGAAACCACAACGAAAATTTGGTTTCATTAACAATACAATAAGTGTTAATTGTAAAAACGGATATTCCAGCTCTGGTTTAATGGGTATACAATATTCTCTTAATACATCTCTTGAATCAAATTGGCACTTCGCATTTAACGGTTGGTCTATTGCTGTTTTTGATTCTATTTCCATAAAACCATGGACTTCATCTGTTACTTCTCCAGGATTTACTCCAACTTATTCAAACTGTTTAGCATTTGCCAACGAAAATCGTGCATCTTTTGATTTTGGTCAAAACACTTATTGCGGAGCTGCTCCAAATTGGCAAACAGATCTTTTAAATTTTTTGAATGCTGTACCTGTAAATAACTACATACTAGCATATAGTAGCGATGCTCATTATGCTAGCACTTATAATAATTCGTTATACCAAGCCTTTGAAAGTTTTGGCAGTGCAAATATCAGAACTGTAGCTGATTCCCTGCCAATGATTATTTTCGGAAAAAAACGAAATATTCCATTAATAGGAAGCGCCTCTGAAGTGATTGCAGCATCTCCAAGCACTACTATAACATTAACAGATACCATTACTACTAAATGGGATAATGGATATGTTGAATCTGAAATCATTGGACCAACCACAAAATGGAATAGCTTACATTGGAAATACACCACACAAAACACAACCAATGATAGTTTAGCATTAAAAGTTGTAGGATTAAATATTAATGGAAACATTGATACCTTAGCTACATTTTACAAAAATAATTTTGATGTTTTAAACTTGTTTAATTATATAGACGCTACTATTTATCCAAGAATAAAATTAGTTGCATTAATGAGTGATAACACGCTTCATATAACTCCACAATTAAAAAAATGGCAGGTAATTTATGATCCAATTCCTGAATGTGCCATTAATCCTAAAAAAGGGTTTACTAATAATACGGGCTTGCAAGCTATTCAAGAAGGTGATAATTTAATTATTCATTTGCCAATTGAAAACATAGGTACTGAGCCATTTAATGATAGTTTAGTTGTTACTTATTGGCTAGAAGACGCTAATCGAATTTCACACACAATCCCTCAAAAATTAAAGGCTAGTCCATTTATTTCTGGTCAGGTAATTGTTGATACTATAAAATTTGACACTCATAAATATCCTGGATTTAATTATTTATGGATAGATGTAAATCCAGAAACAAATTCAAGATATCAGTTAGAACAATACCACTTTAATAATATTGCCCGTTTAGGCTTTAATGTAAATAAAGATAATATTAATCCATTACTAGATGTAACTTTTGACGGAGCTCATATTTTAAATGGAGATATTATTTCTTCAAAACCACACATCCTAGTTACCTTAAAAGACGAAAATAAATATTTAGCATTAAACGACACTTCAAGTTTTAATATATTTATTAAATACCCAAAACAATCTACAGAAAAACGATTATACTTTAGTAATGCATTACAATTTACTCCAGCACAATTGCCAAATAATTCATGTAAGATAGAATGGAAACCTGAATTTGCAGAAGACGGTAAATATAAATTAATAGTTCAAGCGGCAGATAGAAGTAAAAATGTTTCAGGATCCGTAGATTATAATATACAGTTTGAAATTGTGAACAAACAAACTGTAACGGAAGTGTTAAACTATCCCAACCCTTTTAGTACATCAACGCGTTTTGTTTTCACATTAACTGGCAACGAAATACCTGATATGTTTACTATTCAGATTATGACTATTACTGGAAAAGTAGTAAAAGAAATAACTAAAAACGAATTAGGTAATATACATATTGGAAGAAATATAACAGAATACGCTTGGGACGGGAAAGATGAATTTGGAGATAAGCTTGCAAATGGTGTGTATTTATACAAGGTTATTACTCGACATAACAATGAAGCAGTAGAAAAAAATCAAACTGAAGCTGATTCTTTCTTTAAAAAAGGTTTTGGAAAAATGGTAATTATTCGATAATTAATTTTTCTAAAATTTTATCTTTTGTCAAAAATGTTTCTACTATTTCAGAGGATCGTTTTAAAACATTTTCTGGTGTATTCAAATCAAATCCTAATAACTTCAAAGCTTTTTTATTTGCTTGTTGTTGCGTTATATCTTCTGAAATAAAAAGAGCATCACTTAATTTTTGAATTTTCAATCCTTGATCCTTTAACGTTCCAAGTTCTTTTATCATCCAACTTAAAGCAAAAAATGAATCATGATCTAATTCGATAAGAGATTTGTTTTTTGGAGGAGGAGGCAACACATTATAGGGAGATTTTAAAATTTCATTTGTGAAATAATTTATTTTAAATTTCGTTTTTTTAGATGATTTTTTTAATTGAACTAAGCCATTTAACGATTGAGCATAAATGCCTATCCATCTCAATTTACGTCTCAATTCATGAACTTCTTCTTCAATTTTAGTAAATTGGTAGTTAAACTTTTTTGCAAATTTTAAAATAGAATCAATTTCATCAAGCATAGTATGTTTTAAATCATCTAAATAACCTTGATTATATGTTACATCAAATTCACCTAATTTGTAATCAAAAGAATGTAACTTATCTTTAAACCATTCTTTTTCTACTAAACGACGATTGCATTTTTCGAGATAATTAGCTGTGTTAATCGTGAAATATTTTACCACCTCCTTTGCTATTTTTTTATTGAGCTTGAGTTCATTTTCAAGAACTATATATTGATCGATCTCCCCAAATAAATCTTCCAACTTTTTAAATCGCTTATTCCATTTTTCAAATAATTTTTCATCAAAAGCATGATTATGAAGCCTTGTTAAGGCTTCTAACATAAATAATATTGTTCGTGCATTATTTTTATATAACCATAAAGCTGGATTTTTTTCTTTAGAAGACTTAAGCAATAACTCTTGCAATTGAGCACTGTAAAATAAAAACGGATTAAAATCTTTTGATGTCATAACCATATAAATTAATGTCTATTATGCAAATACCAGAAACCCAAAAGCAAAAAACAATATTTACCTATAACAAGCTTCTTATATACTAAAGCTAGCAAAAAAATACCATTTTACAAGCCTTCCTATTTTGGGTTTTTTAGTATCTTTGCACCCTATGGAAAAAAGAGTAAGATTACGTTTTGCGCCAAGTCCAACTGGCGGTTTACATATGGGTGGCGTTCGTACCGCTTTATTTAGTTATTTATTTGCAAAAAAACATGGTGGCGATTTTGTGTTACGTATTGAAGATACTGACCAAACACGTTACGTTAATGGTGCCGAAGAATATATTATTAATGCTTTAAAATGGTGTGGTATTGAGCCAAACGAGGGTGTTGGTTTTGGTGATGGACCTTATGCACCATACCGTCAAAGCGAAAGAAAAGAATTAGGTATCTATAAAAAATATTCCGACCAATTAATTGCATCAGGTCATGCTTATGTTGCATTTGATACATCTGAAGAATTAGATGAAATGCGTAAGCGTTTAGAAGCTGCTAAAGTAGTTGCTCCTCAATATAATGCCATTACTCGTCAAAACATGCGTAACTCATTAACGTTAGCAGAAGATGAAGTAAAAAAATTAATGGATAGCGGAGCGCCTTATGTGGTTCGTTTAAAAGTACCTCGTAACGAAGAAATTCGTTTTCATGATATCATTCGTGGTTGGGTAACTGTAAATTCATCTCAAGTGGATGATAAGGTATTATTAAAATCGGATGGAATGCCGACGTATCATTTAGCTCATATTGTAGATGATATTGAAATGAAAATATCTCATGCTGTGCGTGGAGAAGAATGGTTACCAAGCGCTCCATCACATATTTTAATTTATCGTTATTTAGGCTTAGAAGAAGATATGCCAAAACTAGCTCACTTACCTTTAATTTTAAAACCTGACGGGAACGGAAAATTATCTAAACGTGATAAATCAGGCTTACCAATGTTTCCATTAGATTGGTATGATGAGCGTACTGGCGAAAAATATGTTGGTTACAGAGAATCAGGATTTACTCCAGATGCTTTCATTAACATGTTAGCCTTATTAGGATGGAATCCTGGTGATAACCGTGAGATTATGAGCAAAGAAGAATTAATTGCTAATTTTTCTTTTGAGCGTGTTAATAAATCAGGTGCAAAATTTGATCCAGAAAAAACAAAATGGTTTAACCAACAATATTTAAGAATGCAAACAGATGAGCAATTAGCGAATTCTGTGATGCCATTATTGGAAGCAAAAGGAATTAAAAAGGATAAAGCTTTTGTGACTGAATTTTGCAGATTGATAAAAGAGAAAGCTCATTTTGTAACTGAGTTTTATGACTTAGGTTCTTACTTTTTTGCAGCACCTACAAGTTATGACGAAAAAGTAATGGCTAAAAAATGGAATGAAAATTCGAAAGCAACTTATACCAAATTAACTGAAAAATTAATAGCTCTAGATAATTGGACAACAACTAGCTTACATGATTTATTCGCGGCGGTTGAACCTGAATTAGGTAAAATTGATATGCAATTAGTTCGTGTATTAACAACTGGTGTAGCTGGCGGAGCTCAATTATTTGATATGTTAGCTTTAATTGGAAAAGAAGAAACAATTAGTAGATTAAATACAGCTCTAAAAAGTTTAAACTAAATAAAAAACTAATAAGATGCCTACAAAATTGGTGGATAAAAAAACGGATACTCAATGGCTAAAAACTATTAAAGAGCAAGTACGTAGTTCACAATTAAAGGCAACAATAGCAGTTAACACAGAGCTTATACAATTTTATTGGGAACTTGGTAAAAGCATTGCCGAAAAACAAAAAACATACAATTGGGGAGCTTCGATAATTGATCAATTAGCTATTGATTTAAAAAAAGAATTTTCAGATGTAGAAGGATTTTCGAGAACAAATTTATATTACATCAAACAATTTTATGAGTTTTATTCACAAGGCGAAATTATCCAACAAGCTGTTGGACAATTAGCTAAAACGCCTATTAATAAAAGAAATCAGAAAACTTTAATTGTCCCACAAGCTGTGGGACAAATTCCATGGGGACATCATCGCTTGATTATTGATAAAATAAAGGATTATAAGCAAGCACTTTTTTACTTACATCAATCCATACAAAATAATTGGAGTAGAAATGTTTTAGCATTACAAATTGATACTGGATTACACAAACGACAGGGAAAAGCAATCAATAATTTTAAATTAACGCTTCCGAAAAAACAATCTGAACTTGTTATACAAACACTTAAAGATCCGTATATATTTGATTTTTTAACTTTAAGTAAAAATGCATCTGAAAGAGATATTGAACTACAATTAAGCCAACAGCTTACAAAGTTTTTATTAGAACTAGGACAAGGATTTGCATACGTTGGAAGCCAGTATCCAATAAAAGTGGGCAAAAAAGATTATAAAATAGATTTATTGTTTTATCACACACACTTACGTTGTTATGTTGTCATCGAATTAAAAGCAGGTGAGTTTGAACCTGAACATACTGGCAAGTTAAATTTTTATTTATCAGCTATCGACACACAAATAAAACATAAACTAGATAATCCTACTATTGGTATTTTACTTTGTAGAACCAAAGATAATATTGAAGTAGAATATTCGTTAAGAGATACAGTAAAACCTATTGGAGTAAGTGGGTATAAGTTTTTAGAAAAACTTCCAAAAAATCTTCAAAACAATTTACCTTCTGTTGCTCAACTAGAGGCTGAGTTTAAAAAAATAACACATGTAGTAAAACCAAAAACTTTATCAAAAAAGAAATAACAAAATGGAATTATACTCTGACGACTATTTTATGAACGAAGCGCTGAAAGAAGCTCGCAAAGCTTATCAGGCAGATGAAGTTCCTGTAGGTGCAGTAATTGTGGCCGACAATAAAATAATAGCTAGAGCGCATAATTATACTGAACGATTAAATGATGTTACCGCTCACGCAGAAATGCAAGCCATTACATCAGCCGCAAATGCTATTGGTGGAAAATACTTAAATGATTGCACGTTGTATGTAACACTAGAGCCTTGTTTAATGTGTGCTGGCGCTTTACATTGGAGCCACATAACAAAAATTGTATTTGGCGCAAGCGACGATAAAAAAGGGTACAGTAAAATTAATCAAACGGTTTTACATCCAAAAACAACTGTTGTTAAAGGTGTTTTAGAACAAGAATGTTCAACGATTTTAAAAGATTTTTTTCAAACTAAAAGAAAATAAAAATTAATTTTTTTCGGCTTGTCACTTCGAGCGTAGTCGAGAAGCAAACATAAACTATGAATTTAGACTTAAAACATAAACAAGCCATCGTTTGCGGAAGCACACAAGGAATTGGAAAAGCCATTGCTTTAGAATTAGCAAACTTAGGCGCTAACGTTACGTTAATTGCTCGCAACGAAGAGGCTTTAAAAGCTACTAAAACAGAATTAAGTACTACTGCTGGGCAGTTACACTCTTACCTTTGTGTTGATTTTAGTAAACCTGAAGAATTGAAACAAATTGTTGAAGCGTATTTACAGCGTCAACCAATCGTACATATTTTAGTAAATAATACGGGTGGTCCACCTTCTGGGGCGGCTCATTTAGCTAAAACAGATGAGTTTTTGTCAGCATTTAACAATCACTTAATTTGCAATCATATTTTAGCACAATCTTGTATTGAAGGTATGAAAAATGCAAAATATGGACGCATCATTAATATCATTTCTACATCTGTTAAACAACCTTTAGCAAACTTAGGTGTATCTAATACAATTCGTGCAGCCGTTGCCAATTGGGCAAAAACATTAGCTAACGAGTTGGGTAAATTTAATATCACTGTTAATAATGTATTACCTGGAGCAACTTCAACGGTTCGTTTAAAATCAATTATCGAAAATAAATCAACTAAAACTGGTCATGCACTAGATGCAGTAACCAATGAAATGATTTCTGAAATTCCAATGGGTCGTTTTGCTGAAGCTTCTGAAATAGCCAATGCGGTAGCGTTTTTAGCATCACCAGCGGCATCATATATCAACGGTATTAACTTGCCAGTTGATGGCGGACGAACTGGCTGTTTGTAATTTTAGTCTTTTAAACCATAATTATAAGTCACCACTCGTTTTAACTCATTGCGCTGGTTGTAACCTTTACCTGCAACTAATAAACCTTCCTGATTATATTCGTATTTGAAAATAGAAGTCATTTTGTTTTTACTATAGGTCACTTGCTCGGTCTTGTTATTTTTATCATCAAATTTTATCTCAAATTTATAGTCTTCTTTTCCTTTATGAAAAGTAATATGCTTAATAGTAACGCCTGTTTCGGGGTTATAAAATGAATAATATAAAGGCTTGTTCTTTTTTAAATCAAAATATTTATGAGCAATTATCTTATTTTGATTGTTATAATAAATAACAGCTTTAGTGGATTTATTTTTTATGTTTTCAATCATAATCTGAATTTTGTTCCCTAAACTATCTGTATCATACTTCACACATTTATATGAACTATCTTTGCTAATCTTATGATTTACCCCGATTGGATTACAATCAAACAACGTTTTTTTATAAGCTTTATTTTTTTGATTGTAATAGGTAATTTTTTTTAATTGTAAATCGGATTCATATTCATACACTTCTTTACTAACTTCTTTCTTTTTACCTTTTTTATAAGTAAACGCATGGTGTTCTTTTAATAGTGTGCTGTCGTAACTATATACGTCTTGATTTTTTAGCTTATGTCCTTTGTCAAATCTTGCATATAATGTCGTTCTATTGAACTTGTTATAATTAAAGCTATCCGTTATAATAACTTCTGAATTTTTAATGTATTGTATTTTTTGTTTCAGCTTATCTCCTGCTTTAGCATAACTTACTAAAAAGCCTCTATTCTTCTTATTGTCATCGTTTTTTAATTTATCTTTTGTTTTTTCTTCAAGATAAGCTACCATCCTTCCTTCTGCATCATAATTGTAAATATAGCGTGTCGACTTTTTCCCTGCTTTCACAATCATTTCTTTAAAATTAAAATGATGATTTTTAGCAGACGAGCCATTGGCTTCATCATCATAAATAATCCAATAAGGATTTAACATCGATGTAAATACTTGAGCATTTGTTACAGCTGAAAGAAAAATACAGACAGAAAAAATAAAGTAGTGTTTTGTCATAATTTTTAGGGATATGGATTGTATAACCAATAAATCACAAAAAGTGACAAAATTCATTAAATTGTTGAAATTTATGGGCATATAACAATCAAAAACTTGGCAATTTCTCAAGTTTTTAATATTATATTTGTTTCTATATTATTACTGAATTAGGAAATTATTATGAAGATTATTATACCAATGGCAGGAAAAGGAAAACGTATGCGCCCGCATACACTTACCGTTCCTAAACCATTAATTAACGTAGCCGGAAAACCAATTGTACAACGATTGGTAGAAGATATTACTAAAGTTTGTGGCGAAAAAGTAGATGAAATTGCTTTTATCATTGGTCCAGATTTTGGAAAAGAAGTTGAAGAAAATTTAATAAAAATAGCTCAATCACAAGGCGCTAAAGGAACTATTTGCTATCAAGAAAAAGCATTAGGTACAGCACACGCTATTATGTGCGCTAAAGAAAGTATTACTGGAAAAACAGTAGTTGCTTTTGCCGATACATTATTCAAAGCTGATTTTGTAATGGATACCAATCAAGAAGGTGTTATTTGGGTTCAAGGCATTGAAGACCCTCGCCAATTTGGTGTTGTAAAAGTGAATGAAGCTGGAGTTATTACAGATTTTGTTGAAAAACCAGAAACCTTTGTAAGTAATCTGGCTATTATCGGCATTTACTATTTTAAAGATGGCGATAATTTGAAAAAAGAATTACAATATTTATTGGATAACAATATTACCGAAAAAGGAGAATTTCAATTAACCAATGCTTTAGAAAACATGAAGCAAAAAGGAATTGCATTTACCCCAGGTAAAGTAACTGAATGGTTAGATTGCGGAAATAAAGAAGCAACAGTTTATACTAATCAACGTGTATTGGAATTTATTAAAGGAAGTGCTGAATTAAAAGGAAAAAATATCGTTACAGAAAATTCTTTAATAATTGAACCATGTTACATTGGTGATAATGTGATTATCAAAAATTCAATTGTTGGACCTCACGTTTCAATTGGAGCAAATAGTTCAGTTAATAACGGCGTTATTAATAATAGTATTGTTCAAGCTAGCACTAAATTGAGTAATACTGTCATTTCAAACAGTATGATAGGCGAAGGTGCTGAAGTAAAAGGTAAGCCTTTAGACTTAAGTATGAGTGATTATACAACGCTTTCTTTATAGTCTGAAAGATATTTATTGAAACTTAAAACTCACATATTTTTTCATTTTTTCATTTTGCTTTTGTTAGCGATGTTTGTTTTGTCTTGTAAAACAAACAAGCAAACCGCCAAAACAGAAGAGCCAAAATCCAATGTAAAAGGATTATCAGAAGAAGCTCAATTAAACTTCACCTTTAATTTTATCGAAGGTTGTAAAGAAAGAATGAAAGGTAATATCGAAATTGCTGAAAACAGATTTAAAGAGTGCCTAAGAATTGACCCCAAATCAGCAGCTGTAAAATATGAACTAGGGAATATTTATCGCTTTAATGGATTATATGACACCGCACTAAAATACGGAAAAGAATGCGCGAATGATGAGCTTAAAAACGAATGGTATCAATTATTATACATCGAATGCCTTCATAATAAACGCCAATATTTATCAGCTGCAGAAGTTTATGCCCGTTTAGTAAAAAATTATCCTAATCGTTCAGAATTTTATGAAGGTTTAGCCGCCGAATACATGTATGGAGGTAACTATGAAAAATCATACAAAACGTATGATGATTTAGAAAATAAATTTGGTCAAAACGAAGCGTTTACCTTAAACAAAATAAAATTATTAAGACAACTTAAAAAAAATAATGAGGTTGAATCGGAATTTAAAAAACTCATTAAATCAAATCCAAACGAATCAAAATACTACACTTATTTAGCTGAGTTTTATCAAGAAACCAATCAAAACGAAAAAGCTCTTGAAACTTACAACTCAATATTAAAAATAGACCCAAAAAATCCTTTTGTTCACTTAGCATTAGCCGATTATTACAAATTACAAAATGATAAAGAAAATTTTTATAAAGAAATAAAAATTGCTTTTGAAAACCCTGATCTCGAGGTAGAAACAAAAATAAAAATACTATCATCTTACTATGAGTTAGCTGAAACCAACGAAGATTTAAAAAAACAAGCCTACGAACTATTAAACATTACTTTAAAAATTCACTCCAATTCTGCTGAAGCACACACGATTTACGCAGACTTTTTACTGAGAGACAAAAAGTTTAAAGATGCAAAAATTGAATATGAATTAGCATCAAAAATTGATAAAGGGAATTTTGAAATTTGGAATCAAATTTTATACATTGAATCTGAATTAAATGATTATGAAAGCATGCAAGCACATAGTTTAGAAGGGATTGAGTTATTTCCAAATAATCCAATACCGTATTTTTTTAATGGCTTTGCTAATATTCAGCTTTCAAAATTTGACAACGCAATAACTTCACTAGAAGATGGAATAGAATTCGTTTATAACAATAATCCATTATTGATTGAATTTTACTCTAATCTTGGCAATGCGTATAATTCAGCAAAAAACTATGCTAAATCCGACAAAGCTTATGAAGATGCTTTAAAAGTGGATCCCGACAACTCATCGGTTTTAAATAATTTTGCCTATTTTTTATCTCTCCGAAAAGAAAAATTAGAGAAAGCTGAAAAATACTCGAAACGCAGCAATGAACTATCGCCTAATAACAGATCCTATATAGATACCTACGGATGGATATTATTTCAACAAGGTAAATATAAAGAAGCTGAATTATGGCTTTCCAGAGCAGTAAAAATGGGTTCAAAAAGCGCAATTTCAGAACATTATGGAGATGTATTATATAAATTAGGGAGAACTGAAGAGGCTTTAAAATATTGGCAAGAAGCAAAAACAGCGGGTGGGGGTTCTGAATTATTGGATAAAAAAATTGCTGACAAAAAATTAAATGATTAAAAAACAATACATATCTATTTATACTATTAGCATTTTTGTTGTGTTGTTTTTTATGCTGTCTTGTAAATCAAAAAAACACATTCAACAAACTAATGCTAATCCCTTACAAACTCAAGATACTATTGGAAAATGTCACTTAGGATATAAAACAGCTAAGGTTTTATCTAAACATATTAAAGAAAATGAATTAGTTTATAATTGGATTTATGCCAAAGCAGACGTACAAACTTTAATTGATGGAGAAGATCATAATTTAGATATTAGAGTGCGAGGGAGAAAAGACAGTGCCATTTGGATTTCGATACAAGCGGTGGGATTAATTGATATTGCTAAACTATTAATTACTAGAGATACTGTGAAAATGGTTGTTTATGTAAAAAAACAATATTTCAAAGGAGATTTTAATTATATAAACCAATTATTAAATGCTGATTTAGATTTTGATTTGATACAAGCTGCTTTATTTGGTAATAGCGCTGATTTTGACGATGATGATAGTAAAATGAAACCTGTAATTGATAGAGAAAATTGCCATTATTTATTAAGTACCGAACGAAAACGCAAATTAAGACGTATAAACAACGGACAAGATTCATTAAAACGCTCTTTACAAACCATGAGGCTTAATCCTTCTAATTTCAAAATTATTAATAATAATTTTGAAGATGTTTCTACAAATAGAAGTTTTTATGCCAAATATGATAATTTTTTAACTCCCGACTCTGTTTTTGCACCACACAATGTTAATATTGAGATAAAGGCAGAGAAGAAAATAGAGCTTAAAATTAACTATGTTCGCATAGAGATTAATCAGCCACAAAAATTTACGCTGAATATACCAAAAAGCTATGAACCAATTCCTACTAAAAAAGATAAACCTTAGTGCATTAATGTACTTTATGCTTTTTTTTAGTATTTGTAATTATAGTTTTTCTCAAAAATCAACACCTTCTCAAAAAGATTTACAAAGTAAAAAAAACAAGTTGAATGATGATATCAAACAACTAAACTCTCAATTAAGTCAAACAAAAGCTATAAAAAAATCTCAAATTAATACCATAGTGGTTATTAATACGAAGATTAAGGTGCGAGAAGAATTGATTAGCACTATTAACCAAGAACTAGCTCAAATAAATTCTTCAATTAAAAAAAACGTAGCAGAAGTTAATTCTTTAAAAGCAAGTCTTGATAAATTAAAAAGTGAGTATGCTAAGATGATTTATTTTGCTCAACGCAATCAAGATTCATATACAAAAATCATGTTTTTGTTTTCAGCAGGCAATTTTAATCAAGCCTATATGCGAATGAAATACTTTCAACAATACTCGGCATTTCGAAAGAAACAAGCTAATGAAATTATTGCAACTCAAATGATGCTAAACAACAAACTTAAAGAGTTGGAAGCCCAACGTCATGAAAAAAATGTACTATTAGGAAATGAACAAGAAGAAAAACAACAACTTGATGGTGAGAAACAACAACAAGAAATTGTGTTAAGCGAATTACAAAAACAAGAAAAAGAATTAAAAGTAGAATTGGAAAAGAAAAAACGTGATGCTGAGAATTTACAAATAGCTATTAAACGTTTAATTGAAGCAGAAATAAAACGCAAATTAGAAGAATCAGCTAAAATTGCTGCCGCTAAAATTGCTAAAGCTGAAAAGGCCGCAAAAAATAAAGCTAATAAAACGAAAACCACCAAAACTAAAAATGAAACAAAAACTAAAACACCAGAGGTTAAAGCGGTTACTCCCGAACTAACAGCCGAAGCTGAGGCTGTAGGAGCTGATTTTTCGAGCAGTAGAGGCAAACTGCCTTGGCCAGTATCTAAAGGTGTTATTTGTCAGCCTTATGGCGAATATGAGCATCCTGCCATTAAAGGATTTATGATGAATAATAATGGTGTAGAAATTTGTGCTAACAAAGGCACTCAGGCGCGTTCAATTTTTGAAGGAGAAGTAACCAGCATAGCTATCTCTCCTACGGGTGGCAAACTAATTATCATTCGCCATGGCGAGTATTTAAGTGTGTATAGCAACATTGGTGATGTATTTGTGAAACAAGGTGATAAAGTAAGTATTAAACAAACCATAGGAACCATTTTAGATGAAGATGGTAAAACCAGCATGAATCTTCAAATTTGGAAGGGGCAAAAAACCATGGACCCAAGCGGCTGGTTGTTTAACACTAGGTAATAAAAATCAAAAAAACTGTGTAATACCAAAGTGAAGTATTAATTAGTCCAATTTATACCATCGAAAATATAACTAAAAGCGCATGTAGAAATGATGGCTTTTTCATCAAACTATCCGAAAGTTAAATTTTAAGAAGTGACAGAAAATTTTCAAACCTTTAAGGTCTCTAAACTCCTTTAAAAAAGTATGAGCCTTTTCTGCCGCAACAAAAATAACAATAAAC
>JBEIPP010000061.1:0-16951 GCA_040376995.1 Flavobacteriales bacterium | reverse complement strand
GTTTTTCTGTTTTAATAACATAGGTATTAATACCTAAGGCATTTAATTTATCCACCATAGGGCCGTCGGTAAAAGACAAAACTTCTACTTCAAATTTGCTTTTATCCAGTTTACGAACCAAATCAAGTACATGGGTTTCTCCTCCGCCAACTTGACCTTGACGAATCGTTTCTAATATTTTTATTTTATCCTGCGTTGCCATAAACTTAATTATTTATTGATTTGCCATGCACTCATAAAACCGCTAGCCATTTGATCAGGTAATTGATCCGCCATCCAGCAATCTAAACTTTGTAATTTATTAGAACGTTTTGCTAGTAATGAATATGGAAATACTCCTTCTATAAAATTAGACGTTCCAAATTGAATTAACTTTAATTCATTTTTACTAATTAAATTAATTAAACTTTGTTTGGTAAAAAATTGAACATGAGTTAAATTTTCAGCATCCGATTGAACAGTAGCACCCGAAAAACCTAAAGCTTTTTTAAACGAATTAACGGCTCCATAAACAGAAGGTGTTTTTGATTTCATCCATTGAAGCGGTTTTGTAATAAATAACTCTCTTGGACCAAAGCCATTAGGCACTGTTACTATTAAAATCCCATTTTTGTTAATTAGTAATCTTAATGCATCCACAACAACAGAAGGAGTGTCTAAATGTTCAATCACCTCGCTGCAAATTACTAAATCAAAAAATTCGGATGCTGCAATTAATTCTTCAGCCGCAATATTTTTAAATCTTACATTTGTCATATCCGTTAAGCTAATGGCTTTTTTAATCGTTGCTTCCGAAATATCAATTCCTAAAACATCATGCCCTTTAGACCCAATGTATCGGCTAATATTACCGTTTCCGCAGCCTACGTCTAATACCCTTAATTTACGGTTTCCTAATTTATCCAAATTGTTTTGAATAAAATCTAAGCGTTTTAAATCTTCCGCTCTTTCGTAGTTTATGTTGTTTGAATTGCTCATAATGATAGGTTTTTATTTGGTTTATATTTAATATTTGATTGATTTGATTTAAGATTCGTGCGGTGTATGAATGAACTTTTTGTTAGCATGAAACATCGAAGGGATGGATGATACTAGCTTGAAAAAGGCATTTGGAATAGCGATTACTAATTGAAATAATTGTTTGCTAACAAACTTTCGAGGGAAAGCAATTATAAAGGCCATTATGTATGTAGAGAACAAAATAAACCAAGCATACATCATTAAATTACTATTAAATGCAACTGAAAGTAATGTTCCGAACAACACAATTAATACCATAAACATTCTTGGAGGAATTGCTAACTGAACAGATTTGTTGAAATAATCAACATCTTGATTTTTAAATAATCTCACAATTCCACTTGGTAAATATTTTTTCATATAATGAAATTGAGAAGAGATCCAACGTGAACGTTGTTTAACCATCACTTCAGATTTACTCACTTTTTCATCATAAACAATAGCACTTGGCACATAATGAATTTTAGCATCTGAAGAAATTAATTTTAATTCTAACTCTTTATCAAAACCACCAACTGCATTTATTTCCGACATTAGTTGTTTAAATAATTGATATTCAAATCCCATTCCAGACCCAGTTAATCTCGAAGACATTCCCAAATACTGTTGTCCTTTACAAAAAATGTGGTTATTGATTTCCTCGCTAATTGCATCTAATAAGGAATATGCTGTATTAGAGTTTTTAGCAGTTCTATGACCTTGTATTGCGTTGTGACCTTGAACAAATGCTTCACTCATTTTAGTTAAAAAATCAGATTTAATAATATTGTCAGAATCTAAAACAATTACCATGTCAAAATTTTCTGGCAAGTAATTAAGCGCTGCGTTTAATGCTTTTGCCTTTGTGCTACTTTCAAATTGCACTTCTAAAACATTTAATGGTAAGTTATGTAATTTATACAAGGTTGATCTTTGAAGACTATCGGCAACAACTAGCACTTGATATTTACCAACAGGATACGATTGTCTAAGCGCACTTTCTGCTGTTTTCACAATAACGCTATCTTCTTTATACGCTGGAATAATGACAGCAATTCTTAGTGATTGAGATTCTTTTATATTTATTTTTTTTCTTCTCTCAGTATAAAGTAATCCAAAAACAGAATACATAAACATGTAAGATGTTGCGATAGCAGCCCAAACAAATAATGCTAAGCTAATAATTTGTGTGATAGTCATTAAGATTTCCATAGCGATTAGATTTAGTTAAAACTTTTTTTATTAGTAAAATTCCAAAATATACCAGCAAAATATGCTGACAATTTTTGTTTTTCTTTATATAGTGAAAGAACGTTTTTAGGTACTGAAATAAATGCTAGATATAACATTGAAATCAAAAATTGATATCCTTTGAAATTTTTCCTAGCAAATAATATTCTGTTACGTGATAAGTAATATGTTTTTAAAGGACTACTTTTTCCAGTTGAAATAGATTCTTTATGAAGCACAACAGATTGAGGCACATAAAAAATATGGTATCCATTTCTATTCATTCGTTCGCACCAATCTTGCTCTTCATAATACAAAAAGAATTTTTCATCCATACTTCCAATCAAATCAATCACACTTTTTTTAACCAACATACAAGCGCCATGTGCATAAGATGTTAATTTAGATTCATTGTATTGACCATGATCAATTTCTCCAGTTCCGATATGTGTGTTTCTCAACGTAAAAGGATTTACAGCATAAGAGCCAGCATATTGAATTGTATTACCAGGTGTAAAGTATTTTATTTTTGGACTAACAGCTGCAGTAGAATCTAAATGAATTAATTTTTGAAATAATGGCTCTAAAAAATCAGTGCTTACTTCAACATCGTTATTAATAAATAAAATATATTTACCCTGAGCTGATTTTAAGCCTAAATTATTTCCTCCAGCAAATCCTAAATTTGAATCGCTATTGATTAAAGTAATTTCAGGGAATTGTTTTTTGATAACAGCAGCATCTTCTTTAGAAGCATTATCTACAACAATAATTTCTATATTCTTGTACGTAATATTACGAAGGCTAGCTAGTAACTCACAAGTCACTTTAGCTTGATTAAAATTAACCGTAATAATACTGATTAATTCTTCTGAGGTTTTTTGAATATTTAAATTTGAGGTTTTCATAGTCTGTTGCCATACTATAAACCAAATACATGCCATTTGGCATAACAACCCAAAAGCCTTGATTTTATTGACCTCTATGAACTAACATGCTATAGATATATTCCATTATTTGGAATCTAACTGGATTTTTGGAGAAATTCCAGATGTAAGAGATGTATTTAGTTCCTTTTTAATCCACTGCTTTTCAGCCATTAAAACAAAACACATACTTGTATAACAAATTAAATTTGATGGAAACTGACTGAACAAACTATTACCATAACTGGCTGCCATCACACCGATAACCCCACAATAAAGTGCCATTAATTTATTTCTTAGTATTGGTTCCTTCAAAAACCAAATAATCCAAGCACCACGAATAATAAAATAAAAAAAGAAAATTAAAAATAATACCAAACCTACGATACCCGTCTCTGACCAAATACGAACGTAAAAACTATCCGTTGCGATATTAGCTAAAACCGAATCAGGTCTGAAACGCTTGCCCCAGTCTCCCGCAGAAGCCACGCCTCCGCCAAATGGCTTATCAGAAAGATAGACAGCAAGCTTGCGTTTATTTTCTGTTCTAACCATCATCGAGGCGTCTTCTGATCCTTTTGTAAACGCAGTCCTCAAGCGTCTAATCTCGTAGGTTCCTTGACCTATTTGCGTAAACGCCATAATAAAATAAAAAGTTCCAGCCAACAAACTCCCAAATAATAAAATTTTGAAATTTTTGCTCAATACTAAATACATTATCATTCCAGCGGCAGGAACTGCAATGGCTCCGCGAGTTCCGGAAATTAAATAGCCCCAAAAAAAGAAAATGAATAAAACAAAAAATATTAGCTTCTTCCATTTGCTGTACGGTCCTGTAAAAAAAATAAAACACGAGATAGAAGCGTGTCCCATAGCTCCTCCAAATTGACCAGCATCGCTATAAAAAGAAAAAGCCCTTAACTGACCAAATAAAATATGAGTGACGTATCCTCCTTGCGCTAACCAGCGTTTTTCAAAGGGATCACATTGCCAATATTTTTGTGCGAATCCTTTTATTGCAGCTAATATTGAAATAAACAACCAAACTTTAATAAGCCACATCATATCTTCTTGCTTGCTTAATAATAAAAAAACTAGAGGAAGCAATAACAAAGGATAAAGAGCCATGCCTCTCATAGCATAAACCCATGGCTCAAAACCAATCGACAAAGGATTTAATAATTCAAGTGCAATAAAAATAAACCAGATTAAAACAAAATACACCACAAAGGTGTGCGTGTTTTCCCATTTCAAAGACTTCCAACCGGTGAGAATGGTTATTATCCAGCAAAAGACTAATAAAAAATCAACAGCCAATCCAAAAGGGCCATCAATGTATCTAGTAATTCCAATAACAAAAAAACCAAATATCAAAACTGTTTTGAGAGGAAGTACGGGGTTACGAAAAGCAAAATACGTATAAAATATTCCAACGATAGCCACTATCAATCCGATGATAGCCATTGTTTGTCCTTTGGCAATAAATACACCAAGTAAAATACTTATTCCCGCAATAATTGAGTATTTAAATATATTACTGGCAAATATGTTAGATTGTTCGTTCAAAAAATAAAATTATGTCTAATGCTCTAAAATTAGTCTTTTATTCTTTTTGATAAAAAATAATCCACTTTTTAAAATACTAAATAGTGTCGTTTGAAAGGATTTATTTAAAAACTTAATTCCTAAAATAATACCAATGGCTGTCGTTAATATAGTGCCAAAAGCTACCCATCTTAAATCATTTGTAAAATAAACTACTACGATATCGAAACTAATATTAAATAAGGTCATCGCTAGGACTTTTCTGAAGTTATAGGCCGGCATATTAATACAATCAAGAGTTACTCCTGTAAAGCGATCAATAGGCAGCAATAGACCGTAAAAACAAAATACTCTGAAAACATTTTCCATTTGAACGTATTCAGGACCACCGAGAATTGCTAATAAATATTCAGCAAAAATAAAACAAAACAACATCACTGGTATATAAACGAACGTAAGCATGCCGCTGTAATCTTGGAATACACGTTTCACTTCATGATTTTGATCTTTCACACTAAATCCAGACATTTTTGGTAAAGCCACCGAAACTATACTTCTCAATAATATCTCAAACGTTTCGGTTAACTTAAGAGGAACACTGTACAATGCAGCAGATTCAGCACCTAATGTTAAACCTAAAATAAATGTATCCGCACTTTTCAATAAATTAGTTCCTATTAAAGTTCCTAGACTAAACTTTCCAAAATTCATTAATTCCTTCATTTTAGTTTTTGAGTATAATTTAATATGCTCTATACCTGACCATTTATTATAAATAGCATTTAAGGATGAGGTAAAAGTTGACAATAAATGTAACTGAATAACAGTTTCTACGTGCAACTTAAAAACATAAGCACTAAGAAAAACCAATATATTTAAACTCATGTTGGTAAAACGCATTCGCAAAATTTTAGCAAACTGCATTTTAAATTGAAGAATTGATAAAGACACCGATATAGGTAATCCAATCATTGTAAAAATTGGATAATACATTAAAAAATAATAGTAAGAAGTTTTAATTTCAAAAAAATAAACTACCAAGAAAATACCGAAAATAGTGAGCGACAAAATCAAAGAAAATAGTACACCAATAATCCAACCAGATGCTATATATTCTTTTTGTTCTGTTTCGCTTGAGCCCGAAGAGAAACGAACAAGAGCGGTATGCATAAAACCAAGACGCATCATTTCTAACAATGAACCTGCCGTTAAATAAATTACCCAATCACCGTACTCATTAAGTTGCAATGACCTAGCTAATAAGGCAATAGCTACAAATCCTAATACAGAATATAATAAATTTCCAAAAAGAGATAGAGAAGCATTTTTCTTAGTCTCATTTTTTTTAAACTTATTCACCAAGTTTAATATTGATTTAATCTTAGTCATCTATTCAAATATTAACTAGTTATTTACTAAAGTCTAATTTGATCCATTTTTTCACTAACTGCCTTACTTTACTGCGCTTTTGAGGCACTTCGCCAATAAAGTACTCCATGTTATACCATGGCATATTATTTAAAATAACAAAAATTGATTTGGAGTAAGTTTCTGTAAAATAATTTAACGCATTATCATCTGAATTTTCCCATAAACGATCTGCTTTTGCAACCAAAATAGATAAATCACATTCATTGGTAATTCCAACAGGTGCTTTTTGATCAAAAAACGGAAGGAACTCAACTAATACTATATCATAATCTTCTAATTTATGAGTTGATGGTAATAGGTCAACAATACTCTCCATCTCCATATATTTTAACCCAACTGGATAATAAACCGCATCAGATATTTGCGAAGCTTTATGTTGATCGTTATCTGGTAATAAAACCAATACTTTTTTATCAGACAATTTAAAATATTCTGAAATTTTATTTACAAAAAACGTTTTCCCTTCATGATTTCTTGTACTAATGAATGACACAATAAACGGTTTTTGATTTTTAGGTTTCTCTCTCAGAATTTGATAAATTTTACTAACCGTAATACCAACCATTTTTTCAATAGTGCCGTTATCCACTAAAAATTGTGTTTTCTTGTTAATTAAAGGGAAACCAGAAATCACCGTTTTTTTAATCAAACTTACAGCTCTTTCTGGCGAACCAATTGTTTGATCCAATAATTCTAACATAATTAAAATGGCTATGATAAAAACCAAACCAGCAAAAGCACCACCAATAACTAATAATTTTCTGCTATTAGGCAAAGGTATTGTTGGAAAAAATGGAGGATCAATTACTTGCAAGTTAGAACTCATCGTTAAATTTTGTTCTCTTAATCTAGCGGCACTTAAACTAGCCAAATGATTTAAATACTCTTTTTCAGCAATTCCAATTTGACGCTCCATTTTATTTAAATTACTTCCTAATGGAGCATATAAATCATAAGCACCTTCAATTTCATTTAATCGATTAGTATAGATAGGTAATCTAGACTTAGATTCATCGGCTACCACTGCGTTATCTATCCAAATCTTAGCTAAGTCTTTATGTGTAATACCTTCTTTGGAATTACTTTCACCAAATAAATTGGTTACTTTATCATCTAACTCATTTTTTAATTGATTAATTTCCAAGCTTAATTTACCAATTTCCGAGGCATTATTTTTACCATCCTCGTTTTGTAAAATAACGAGTCTAGAATTTAATTCAACAATTTTATTTCTTGTATTTAAAATTTCAGCGCTCGTTTTAAGAATTTTTTTTGATGCCCCCAATTTTTCTTCTGAATTAGCCATTGCAGCTTCTGCACTAGCTAAAGTCATTTTTTCTTTATTTAGCTCATCAATTAAGTCTTCTCTTTTTTCTGAAATAAATTTTGTTTGTTCGTAATAGTTTATCACTCTATTATCAGTTCTGAAATTTTTTAATTTTTCCTCTGCATCATTTAATCTTTCTAAAGCCAATTTAGTTTGCAATTCAAAAAAAGCAGAAACATCACTTGTTTCTCCTTGTTTAATACCTCTAAACTTTCTAATAATAACTTCAGTAGTAATTTTTAATACATTTTGACAAATTCCAGGATCATTTGATTCGAACTCTAACTTCACCATATCGCTACTCTCCATTCTGGTCATTTTAACGTCAGAAATCGCAGCTATACTATAATAGGGATCATTATCATGATTTAATAATGTATAAATTACATTTTTCTCATCTTGACTTTTAAATGTTACCAAATTTGTAAATGTTTTTTCTTCAGATTTTTTATCTAAAACCTTATTCAAGACATCTGATGGAATAATTGTATTAAGCCTATCCAAATTTGTTTGCCAAATTGTTTTGTCAGCTTTTTTATTCAAAAAAATATGGTGTGCTAATAATCTTAAAGCAATTTCCTCTTTAGTATCTTTAGCTTTCACGATATTGATTAAATTATCAAAAGAGATAGTAATAGCATGAAAATCAATTTTAGCTTTTTCACCATTTTCGATACTATATCCTGATGCAAAACCTGTGTATAAGGTAGTTGAGCTCTTAAAAGAATCGGGTGAATTCTTCGTGCTAAAAAATATAGTGATTGAAATTACAATGGGAACAATAATAATTGTAACCAAATTGCGAAGGATAAGTCTTATGAATTGTAGTAGGTTCATAATTAATATTAGTTAATTCCTGCCATTTCTAATAAAACAGACAGTGAGGTTTTTAATTCCATTTTTGTTTTTTCTAATTGTTGTAATTGAGTATAATAAATCTCAGAAGTTCTAGAATATTCATCTACATGAATCAAGCCACCTTTAAATTCTTTCTCAGATAGTTTATAACTTATTGCAGCAACTTCTAATGCTTCGATTCTAATTGACATAATCCGCTTAATATAAACCGTTTCATTATACTGACGAATAATAGCCTTTTTTAATTCAGAAATTAACACCTCCTTATTATAAATGCTTTGGTTTAATTCCATTTTCGCAATCTTTTTTCGTTGACTACTACCGGCGATGGCGGATAAAGGAATTTTAATAACGGCACCACCACCATATCCCAAACTCATTTGATCTCCAGGCTGAGCATTACCATACTTTCCGTATTTACTATCTACAACCATATAAATTTCTTTTAACCAATTGTATTTCAATAAATCAATTTCACATTGATTTTGTACTATTTGGGTTTCGTACATTTTAATGGCTGGAGAATTAATCATGGCTGAATCCATGAAAACTTGTAACGATGGAATTGAATCGGCCGTGAACGGCTTTTTATCAGAGTTTTGAGCATATAGGAAATTTAATCCAATAAAGATGAAAACAACTAATGAAATAATTTTTGTAGGTTTTAATTTCATGTTTTCTATTTTTTAAAACGATTAAACGCTTTCTTTTTGAGTCAATGCCGGGAATGTTTTTAAGATTAGTACGATATCACCAAAAAAACTATGGGTACGAGCATATGTATTATCTAATTGTTTTCTTTCCTCTTCACTCATATCTGCTTTACCTCGTTTACTTACTTGCCATAATCCAGTTAATCCGGCAGGCGCATTAAATCTCTCCGCCCAATTATCAGAAGTTAATTGTTCTGCTTCATATAGAGGAAGAGGACGATTTCCAACAAAACTCATATCACCTTTCAAAATATTTAATAATTGAGGTAATTCATCAATACTCGACTTTCTTAAAAATGCTCCAAGTTTAGTTACGCGAGGATCGTCTTTAAACTTCATAAAACTAGAATTAGAATTTTTCTTATTACTGAAATATGAATTTTCGCAAACATGCTTACCATCAATAAATAAAATAGATGAACATGCATGTCCTAATCGTTCGCATTCTTCACATGAACTAGATTCTGTTGCCGATTTAGCCACCTTATATTGATTTTGACCTTTTAAATTATCAATCAAATTTTCGGCACCTGTTTTCATACTTCTGAATTTAAAGAAATCAAAAATTTGATATCCAGACCCAACTCTTTTACTTGTAAAAAGAACGGGACCTTTTGAATCTATTTTTATTAGAAGTGCCACTATTAATAACACAGGGCTTAATATCATGAGAGCTAATAAAGAAAATGTAATATCAAAGGCTCTTTTCAAATAGTTACTTTTTACCTTTTCTGGTACAATCGTTTTCTGCTCTTCCAATTTATTAGATATTACTAATTTTATTTTGATAGCTAACTGAGATAAATAAATTGGATACTCAATGATATCATCCACTTTTAAATTACGAGCTCTTTCAATATAAAATTGACTTAATTCTGATTTTGTAACAATAATATAAGCTAAATTAAGATGAGTGATTTTTTTAGTTAATTGATGCAATTCAATGGCATTGATGCCAATCATATTAGAATCACAAATTACTATATCTGCTTTCATTTTATTGTTTTTAAGATTATGATAGGCTACGATGGAATTTTCATAATGAATAACATCTGTATCTAAACCTTCTAAACATTTCAATTTAAAGTTTAGCTCTTTAATCTCTCCAACATAAACAATTTTAATGGTTTTGTTTAAAGATAAGACTGATGTATTTTTTTGTAGGTTAGTTAAGGTTTCCATAATTGTATCTTTTAAAAATATTATTAATTCTTGCTTTTAATTCTTGTGGGCTAAAGGGCTTCATCATATACTCATCAACACCTGCTTCTAAAAAACGAATACGTTCTTGACTTTTTTCGTTACTACTTAAAACCAAAACAGGAATGTTTTTATAAAACATACTTAGTTTTAAATTATTAACTAAGTCCCAACCATTAATTTTAGGCATCATGATATCAGAAATAATCATATCTGGGATATTACCTTTATTTAACCAGTTTAAAACTCCTGAGCCATCATTAAATGTAATTACTTCATAATCAGATTTTAAAAACTCATTTAACAATAATCTGATATTGTCGTTATCTTCTGCTATTAGTATTTTCTTTTTCATAATTTCATTTTTTTATTGGTTGATTACAGTTATGCCAACATAATGCCAGTAAAAAAATAAAACGCAAAAAAAATAACAAAATAAGCTATAAAATGCCTATTGAAAAGGCTTTTTGATGAATTAGAAAAAGATAAGAGCTAATTAAATAGAATATATTTCATTAATTATTTTCCAAAATATAGACAAATTTCATTTTTTTGGAAATTAAATTAAACAGTAATTCATCACTATTATTAAAAACAAAAAATCCAATAAAAATAAATTATTCATATTGGATTATACTTACAAATATTACTAAATCGGTGATTTAATAACAAAAGCAGAACTATTTGAAAAGTTATTTACCTAATAAAAATACTCTGTCTATGGCATTTTTCATTTTTATAATTTCATTATCTCCTTTCATAATATAATCAAAGGCTCCATATCTCATAGCATCAAATGCCAAATTTGCATTTTCATGATTCGACATAATAATCACGTAAATGTTAGGCTGATATTGTTTAATTTTTTTAAGAATATCAAAGCTAGTTGAATCATCGATTTTATAATTCAAAAAAATGATTTTGGGTTTTTGATGAAGATTATTTAAACATATAATCCCATTTAAAAACAAATAAATATTTTTAAAGCCATAATTTTCAAGACCCAGCCTTTGCTTATTCAATGTAATCAGATTGTCATCGACCAAAAACACCTTTATAGTATGTATCATATAAGAAGCATAACAACATGATTCATGCCTAGTCTTAACGTTTTAATTTTCAGCTAATTAAGAATTACAAAACGAACCGTTTTTTCCATTTTATGGAAAAAATTCCAAAATATAATACTAAACAATTTCTTCTCGCAATTGATTGAGCACATTATTTAAAACCATTTGAAGAAAGTGGATTTGTTTTTTTAATTCATCAGAATCACAATTATCTTTAGACTCCTTTTCAATAAATCGCATTGTTTCCCTCAATAAATCAATACCCATTAAATCAATACTAGGCTTAATACGATGTGAAACACTATATACAACAGATAAATCTTTACATTTATAGGCTTCAATAATTTGAGAAAGTGAATCAGTAGATTGTTCAATAAAAATAGTAATCATTTTTTTACAATAAACGCTATCATTTCTACTAATAGATCGTAATTGGCTTAAATCATAGAGTTTTTGTTGACTATTCGCTTTTTCAACTGCGTCGGTTAAAGGAAACTGAGAATGGCCTTGTGCTAATCTATAAATCGCATTCAATAATTTTTCTTCTTCAAAAGGTTTAGTTACACAATCGTTCATTCCAATATTTAAACATAGTTCTAATTCGCTTTTAAAAGCATTGGCGGTTAATGCTATGATAGGTGTAGTTATTTTTAACGTATTTCTAATAACTTTAGTACTTTCAAAACCGTCCATTATAGGCATTTGCAAATCCATTAAAATCACATCAAATATTTTTCCTGATTTTAAAATATGAATGGCATCGAGCCCATTCACTGCTTCTGTTATTTGACAATTAAAATGGCTCAGTGTATTACTTGCTGCAAGCCTATTAAACTCATTATCTTCTACTAATAAAATATTCAACAATCTATTAGTATCGCCAATTGAAATCATGTCATCCTTCAATAGTTTAGTAGAATCTCCTATAGGGATTAAAAAATTCATGAAAATAGTGGTACCTACATTCTTTTTACTTTTAATTTCAATAGTACCATTCATTAATTGAATCAATTCTTTGGTAATTGTCATCCCTAATCCCGAACCACCATACTTTCTGGAAGTGGAAGTATCTTCCTGAGAAAATTTATTGAAGATGTTTTTCAAATACGATTCATCCATTCCTACTCCAGTATCCGTTACAGAAATATAAACAGCTTGATATCCTGGATGTAAATCTTCTATATTATATTCAACCGTAATACCGCCATAATCAGTAAACTTAACCGCATTTCCAATAAGATTTAATAGTATTTGCCTGAACCTTGATGAGTCACCAATAAAGATGACATTTTTATTCTCGAGATGACTAATATTTAAATAAAGTCCCTTTTCACCGCATTTAGAAAGCATAATCGATTTTACATCATTTAATATTTTTTGCAAATCAAAGTGATGTAAGTCTAATTGTAGTTCACCTGCCTCAATTTTAGAAATATCTAAAATATTATTCAATACCGATAATAAATGTTGAGAAGCGACTGATGTATTTTCAAGGTAAGTTTTTTGCTTAGGAGACAGCATTTCTTTGGATAATTCCCTAATCATTCCAATAATAGCATTTAGCGGTGTCCTGATTTCATGACTCATATTTGCCAAAAACGCTTCTTTAGCTTTGGATGATTCTTCTGCTTTACTCTTAGCTAATTCTAAATCTAGTTCGAGTTGTTTTTGTTCTGTAATATCCAAATGAATACCTATAGAACCAATTAATTCGCCTTTATCATCATAATTAGGTGCGCCACTAACCATCCACCACCTATTTTCACCAGTTCTATTCTTAACTAAAATTTCATACATATCTGAGTGCCCTTTAGCTCTATCAAACAATTTATCTTGTACAAGACTCAAATGAGTTTCTGCTACAAATACCTCTGAAGCTTTCTTTCCTATAATCTCTTCTTTTGAATAACCCGAAATTTGCTCAAACCCAGGGTTTACAAATTGAATTCTTTCCTCTAAATCTACTTCGAGTAAACCCAAATTCATATTTGCTATAATGTTTTCATATTTCTCTTTCTGTTTACGAACATTTTCCTCGATTATTTTTCTTTCAGTAATATCACGTGAATTTGCTATAATATAGCCGGTTTCATTAATTTCAATAAATCGAACGGTAACCTCAACTGGAAAAACATTACCCGTCCGTTGATTCATATTTTTACCTTCTATAACAATAGAACCTTTTGATTTTAATGTGTTTACATGTTCTACCCAAGCTTTTTGGTCCTCAAATATTTTTTCAAAATCCCATACAAAATAATTTGATACCGCATTTAATGGAATACCAAGTCGATCAGAAGCTTCAAAGTTTAAATAAACAACCTGACCATTCTCTTTTGAAACTTGAATTGCATCTGTTGTATTATTGATTAATGTCTGTAATAACTCAAGCTTTCGATTAGTATCTTTTAAAGCAAATTCATTAATTTTTTGTTTTGTTATATCAATTGCTAATCCAACAAACTCAAAATCATTGTTACTATTATAATTTAATTGAACACTTTGTCCCAACCATTTTTCATCACCTAATTTTGTAATTAATGGAAATTCAAAATAGGTTGATTCCTTACTATTATTTATTTGCTTTAAATACTTTTTTATTGTCTTCCGCACATAATCCGATCTTACCAAATCTACAAATCGCATTTTCATTAACTCATCATTTGAATATCCTGAAAACCTTTGGCCGGCTGGATTTACGTAGATAAAATATCCATCTCTATTTGTTTTATAAATGATTTCAGAAGCCATATTTAAAGTGGCCTTGTAATTAGCTTCAGACTGTTTAATTAATTCTGATTTTTGTTTTAACTTACTTAAAAGGATTTTTATATCTTCCGAATTAATTTCAATATTTTTAATAATATGCAATAAATCAAAAGTTGGATCATGAATCGCAAAATCAGTAATAAATAATTTTTTTTCTTTTAAATTATCTATGCTTTGAACCCAAGGCGTTCCAATAAAAATTAAAGTTTTTCTATCCTTCAAATATTCGAATTGGCCTCTAAGCAAAAGGTCGCTTTTTTCATGCTTTATTATAAAAAGATCATGAATAGAGTTAAATAAATTATCCCAATTGTGATTGGTAAGAAAAGGTCTTTCTATTGAAAAATCATCAAATAAATAACTTTCAACTAAATTTCCATTAGTAATCTTTTTTAAACTTGGTCCGATAGAAGTAATTTTCAAATCAGAATTGATTTCCAAGTAAAATGGAAATAATTTATTAATTTGATTTTCAGAAAAAATAATATTAGAATTTAATTCCATGTCACTCTAAAAATTTCGTGATCAGAACCCTCTTCTCTCAATGTAAGTAATTCTAAATTCACTGGGCATCCATAAAACTTGCCTAAGCCAGTTAATAAACCATGAACAAAATCTTGCAATCCTACTCTTTTAGAAAAATAATGTACATTTAAACCATTATCAACAACATCGCTAATTTTAAATTCTGGAGGAGTTAATTTTGGGTAAATCATCATTACTCGATTATGAAACAAAGGGAGGTTAACTAGAAAATCTTTTAAATTATTACCGCCACTTTCCATCAAATACCCGTATTTTTCTTTGCCGGTTCTCATAATCCACCATTCGCCAAATGCCCTAAGCACATCCGAAACGCTAATTTTCATTTCTTCAGAAACTGCCCCGACTAATTTAAAGGTTATATCATCATCATAAGGTTCATTACTAATAAACATATCAATATCTATACCACTTCTTTCTTTAATTGCTTCCCATTTATCAATCCCAAAATTTTCAGTTACCAACTCTTCTATGGCTTTATTTACAATTCCGTACATACCTCTAATTTTTTAAATCACCTTTATTAATTAAATTATAAATTGTTGACTTTCCAATATCTAAACGCTTTGCAACATCTAAAACATCATTATTATATTTCTTTAAATAAAATTTAATAATATCAATTGTATAATCTTTTAGAGTTTTTTCTTCGGCCGTAAAAGCTTCATCACCTTTAATACTATTAAATCTTATGTCATCATCAACTATTTCAATTCCATTGCTCATAACACATGCTAAGTCAATAACAGATTTTAATTCCCTTACATTTCCAGGAAAATTATAATTCATTAATTTATCTTTCGCACTATTTGAAATCACTATTGATTTTAACTTATTATCTTTGCAATACAAATCAATAAAATACTTTGACAAAATCAATACATCATTACCTCTATACCTTAATGGAGGTAAGTCAATAGGTAAACCAATAATTCTATAAAATAAATCCTCTCTGAATTTACCTTTTTTCACTTCTTCCATCAAATTTTTGTGAGTAGCAGTAATTACTCTCACATCTATTTTAACAACACCATTCCCCCCCACTCTTACAATTTCCCTTTCTTGCAAAACTCGAAGAATCTTACTTTGTAAGCTTAAATCTAATTCAGCAATCTCATCTAAAAAGATAGTACCGCCTTCCGCTTCTTCAAACTTTCCAATTTTTCTATTTGCCGCTCCTGTAAAGGCGCCCTTTTCATGACCAAACAATTCACTTTCAATTAATTCGGAAGGTATTGCTGCCATATTAACAGCTACAAAAGGTTTCTTTTTTTTATCGCTATTATAGTGAATGGCTTTAGCAATAACCTCTTTACCTGTTCCAGTTTCACCTGTAATAGAAACATTAATATTTGACAAAATTGCTTTTTCAACCAAACTAAATACTTTTTTTAGCTTTTCACTTTGGCCAATTATAGATTTTTCAAAACTAAATTTTTGTTCAAGTTGCTCTTTTAATTCCTCAACTTCATGTTTCAACTTTATAGTTTCTTTAACCTTTAAAATTGAATTCCATAATCTCTCTTTAGTTTGAGAATCTTTAATGATATAATCTTTTGCGCCTTGTTTTAAAAAATTAACTGCAACTTCAATATCTTCCTGCCCACTTATTACAATTATTGGTATAGCTTTATTAACCTGTTGAATTTTTTGTAAAAGTAAATCACCAGTCATATCAGGTAATCCAAAATCAATGCAAATAATATCTGGTTTTAAATGCAAATTACTTAAGCACTCTTTCGCAGATTTAAATAAAGTCAAATTATAGTCAGGGTTTAATGACAAGTGATGTTTATATAATTCCCCAACAAATGTATCGTCCTCAACAATAAAAATTCTAATACTTTCCATAAAGATTATTTACATAAATATACTAAATTATATATTATAGTTCACAACTATCCGAAAGTCTAAATAATTAAAAAATACGGAAAGGAACAAGCATCTTTAAGGTCTCTAAACTCCTTTAAAAAGCATGAGCCTTTTCCGCAGAAACAAAAATAACAATAAACTAGATTATTGATTTAATTCCCAGTCATATTTTATCAAAGTCAATTAACCGCTTTAAAAGAGATAAGTACTGCCATAAATATAAAACTTACGATCAGTTAGTAGCGCTTTTGTTCGGACAGCTTTGTAAATGTAGTACTATGGAGGATATTTCGGTTGGAATTGACGTAAGTGAAACTTTTATTTCTGATCTTGGGTTAGAGCAAAGCCCTGCCAAATCTACAATGAGCAATGGGAACAAAAATCGCAACTATCAAGTATTCGAAGATCTTTATAACGAGTTATTAAAATACTACGGAGGTCCTTTAAGCAAATATTCCAATCAAAAAG
>JBEIPP010000138.1:0-8295 GCA_040376995.1 Flavobacteriales bacterium | reverse complement strand
ATGATAGCAAAAAAGCATATTGTGTTTCATGGCAAGCAAACAGTCGTTTAGCGATTATTGATATTGAAAACATGACATTATTATACAATGTAGGTGGTGGTAATTTTTCGGATGCTCATGGTGTAACTTTAAATAAAACTAATGACACTATATATATAACACGTCAAACAGGTAACTATATTTTTAAAATTGATACTGCTTTAAATGGCTTTAACGAAGTTGCTATTGATGGTACTGGAACTCCAAATCAAACATCGTCCTTAGATCCACATGAAATTATTTTCTCTCCAGATGGTTCTAAATATTTTGTCACCTGTCAAAAATCAAATCAAGTAAGAGTTTTAAGTACTGTGGGAGATGTATTACTTCAAACCATTAATACTGGATTATACCCACTAGAGTTTGCTATGAGTTCTAGTAAAGATAAATTATTTGTTACTTGTCAGAATCATCCCAGTGGATACCCAAATATAAAAGGATCTGTTACAGTTATTAACATGACAACTTATCAATCTAGCAACTACTCTGTTGGATACCAGCCACATGGCATTGCTTTAGATGAAGTAAATGGCTATGTTATTGTAGCTAGTAGAAATATTTTAAGTAATGGACCTACGCCACATCATTCTGGGATTTGTGGAAGAAATGGTTTTGTAAATTATTTTAATATTAACACGATGCAGCTTCTTTCTAAAAAAACGGAAGTTGCCTCAGACCCATATTCTGTTGCATTTAGACCATAATGAATAATATATTAAAAAATAAAACAATATTATTATTTGATTGCTATTGCAATCTGTGTCATTCATCTGTGCAATTTATTTTAAGGCACGAAAAAAATAACAGCATCTATTTCACATCTCTTCAATCACCAATAGGAATTGAAATTTTAAACCAATACTCTATTAATCCAAATAAAATTGACAGTTTAGTTTTAATAGAAAAAAATAAAGCCTACATAAAATCATCCGCCGCACTCAGAGTTTCTAAATATTTAAAAGGACTTTATCCTATTACATTTAATTTATTAATCGTTCCCTCTTTTATTAGGAATTGGGCATATGATTATATAGCTAAAAACCGTTATAAATGGTTCGGTAAAATGAGTAGCTGCCTTGTTCCTGATGAAAATTTATCAAAACGTTTTTTGTAGAGCCTGTTTAAATGATAAATTTGCACTATGACAAAGCTTTCTGTTAATATCAATAAAATAGCAACCATTCGTAACTCACGTGGCGGCAACACTCCAAATTTATTGCAAGTTGCTCAAGACGCTGAACGCTTTGGAGCGCAAGGCATAACGGTTCATCCTCGTCCTGACGAAAGACATATTCGCTATCAAGATGTGTATGATTTAAAACCTTTATTAAAAACAGAATTTAATATTGAAGGAAATCCTAAAATTCAAAAGTTTGTTGATTTGGTTTTAGATATTAAACCTGAGCAAGTAACTCTAGTTCCTGATGGAGATAATCAACTAACATCTGATCATGGTTGGGACACTATTGCTAATAAAGAATATTTAACTGGAATCATCTCTGTATTTAAAAACGCAGGAATAAGAACTTCTATTTTTGTTGACCCTGATTTAAAAATGATTGAAGGCGCTAAAGCTACTGGTACTGATAGAATTGAATTGTATACCGAAAAATATGCTAGATTGTATTCTACAAAAAGAGAAGATGTTATAAAACCATTTGCCGAAGCTTCAAAACTAGCTAATAAATTAGGGCTAGGTGTAAATGCTGGCCATGATTTAAGTCTTGAAAATTTAGCATACTTTAAACAACATACCGAAAATTTATTAGAAGTGTCTATAGGTCATGCTTTAATTAGTGATTCACTATATTTTGGTTTAGAGAATACAATTCAGTTGTATTTAAGACAGTTGAAATAAATTCTTATTGTAAAACAATTCGTTTAACTTTTGAACCTAATTTTGATTTAATAATTACAAAATAAACTCCTGTATTTTTATCAGATAAATCAATTTTAATTTTACCACCATTAGACTGTACTTGCTTTACCTCTTTTATAGATTGCCCTAATGTATTTACAACACTAATTGTAAAATCCAGAACATCTAGCGTTGTAATATCAACGTAAAATTCTCCATTAGTTGGATTAGGATAAACTTCCATATAAACATTTGATGAATTTTCTTCTATTCCAATAGCAGCACAAACAGTGCTTGTGGCCAACGATGCTCTTCTAACACAATTTGCCATTACAGCTTGCATACGTGCTTTTTGACCAGAGGTAAACATAGTTAAACATCTGTCATCCGAATAATCCATATAATTTTGATACATTCTACCAGGAGGATTGGGGCTGCCTGAACATCCCGATGCTGAAGTTCCGCCAGTTGTAGAAGGACATCCGCTAGTAAGTGAGTTTTGAGTTGGCGTATCAGAACAGTAATCATCCCCACAATTTGTGTCCCCGTTAATATGCCATAAGCCTAACCAATGACCAATTTCATGTGTTGCTGTTCTGCCTTTATTATAAGGAGAAGTGGCTGTGCCTGTATTTCCAATAGCTTTATAATCTAAAACAACACCATCGGTAACTGCCAATCCACCTTGATTATACATATCTGTTACAGGAGATAATGCTGTTAAAATTGTAGGAAATTGTGCATATCCTAGCGTTCCATCATTCATATAAACAACCCATATATTAAAATAATTTGTTGGGTCCCAAATAGATGAAGGCTTAATTGTAGCATCAATATACGTATCAACATGTGGAGGATTAGTCCATCCTTTATCAGCACATTTAATTCTATCAATGCCAGGTTCAGCAAGTAAAGCACCTGTTGGAGATACTTTAGCTAAACAAAAATTAATTTCGCAATCTGCTGCGGCATTTATAAAAGCCGACTGAGTAACAGTAGTTGCAAAATCTGTATTTGTTTTTCTAAAATCTTGATTTAAAACAGTAATTTGAGAATTAATTTGTGCTTGACTAATATTCAATGAAGTTCCAACTGCCTGACCAGAATGTACAATATGAAATACAACAGGAATGTTATATACCGTTAATGCTTTTCTATTATTTGCAAACTGCTCATGTTTTTGCATCATTTTCTGAAACGCATCTTCATAAGAAGTATTTAAAACAGGAGAACCGCACTTACGTTGAGAGGTTTGAGCAGTAGCACTTAAAAAAATTAAAATAGATATCGATAGAGTTATAAATATTTTTTTCATGCGTCTAAATTATTGTTTTTATAATTGTCATACCTGTCTGCCAACAGGCAGGTGGTATAGCCAGTTTATAGTCTCCCGATAGCTATCGGGATGTGTTTGTGCTGATCGCAACATGGTTATTTCATAGCGAACATTTATTTACATAGTTACGAAAATTATGTGAAAAAGTCAATGTCAAAAGTTAATTTTGAGTTAAATTAGATGTTTTTAAAGATATGTCATTTAAAATATTAATAGTTGAAGATGAATTAGCGCTTCAACAAACTTTAAAATTAAATTTAGAGTTAGAAAGCTACACTGTTGAAACTTGTAGTTCGGGAGAAAATGCAATAGCGCAAATTAAATTATTTAAACCAGATTTAATTTTATTGGATATTATGCTTCCTATTTTAAACGGTATTGAAATTTATAAGCAACTAAAAAAATTAGATATTACTATTCCTGTTATTTTTTTAACTGCAAAAAATAATGTTCAAGACAAAATTGAAGGATTAAAGTTAGGTGCTGACGATTATATTACAAAACCATTTGATTTAGAAGAATTATTATTAAGAATCCATAATGTATTAAAGCGGAACACTCCTCAAAAACAAGAAACAAACATATTTAAATTTGATAATTGTGAAATTAATTTCTCTACCTTTCAAATTATTACTCGAGAAGGTGCAACAGAGGATTTGTCAAAAAGAGAAATGGCTTTATTAAAATTGCTGATTGATAACATTAACAGTGTAGTTTCGCGTGATGAAATACTTGATAAACTTTGGACAAAAGATGAAAATCCTTCATCAAGAACGATTGATAACTATATCTTAAATTTCAGGAAATTATTTGAAGTTAATCAAAAAGAGCCGATACATTTTCAATCTATCAGAGGTGTTGGCTATAAGTTTTGTGTTTAATCATTATTTAAGAATTTTAATTATTTAGACTTTCGGATAGTTGTGAATGTTAATAATTAGAATATTACAATATCCTTTAAATTTACATAAATAGTTATATCTTTGTCTTTCGTTCTTTAACACACTTATTAAGAAAAGCAGAGGGAAACGCCCAATGAAGCTTTACCAACCCTTGCAAATGACGAAGTACGAGTTTGGAATTACGATGTATAAATCGCAATTCGGAAATCGTAATTCTAAATTGCAAAGAAGGTGGGAATTCGTTCTTGACAAAGTCGGGAAAAATAAGTCAGAAACAATTAGTAAAAACAAAAAATATAAAAACACTAATCCCTTCTGACAATAAAAACAGAAGGGATTTTTTTATTAAACTAACATTAAAACAAATTTCTTCCTCTATTTTGGGGAGGGATGAAAAGGGGCTTATGAGTACAATACAACAAGAATTAGAAAAAAGAGTATTAGTGATTGATGGAGCTATGGGCTCTATGATTCAGCAATATAAATTAACTGAAAAAGATTTCAGAGGAAAACGTTTTGCTGATTGGCATAAAGATTTACAAGGTAATAACGACTTGTTATCAATCACTCAGCCACAAATCATTAAAACGATTCATAAAGAATATTTAAAAGCAGGTGCTGATATTATTGAAACTAATACGTTTAGTGATACAACCATTGCTATGGCAGATTACGACATGCAAGAGTTTGTGTATGAATTAAATTTTGAATCAGCTAAAATTGCTAAAGAAGCTGTTGCTGAATTTAAAACCGAATTCCCTGAATTTGCCTCTATCCCAAAGTTTGTAGCGGGAGCAATCGGGCCAACCAATCGTACTTTATCGTTATCTCCAAACGTAAACGACCCAGGTTTTAGAGCCATTACCTTTGATGAATTAGTAGAAGCTTACACCGAACAAGTGCGTGGTTTAATTGATGGTGGTGCCGATTTATTATTAATCGAAACTATTTTTGATACATTGAATGCTAAAGCTGCATTATATGCGATTCAAAATTATTGTGAGAAAATAGATAAGAAAATGCCAGTGATGGTTTCGGGAACTATTACAGATGCAAGTGGAAGAACCTTATCAGGACAAACTACCGAAGCGTTTTTAAATTCCGTTTCTCATGTTGATTTATTAAGTGTTGGTTTGAACTGCGCTTTAGGAGCTAAAGACATGCGCCCTTATTTAGAAGAGCTTTCTAACAAAGCGCCATTTTATGTGAGTGCTTATCCAAACGCAGGTTTACCAAATCAGTTTGGAGAATACGACCAAGATGCTCATGAAATGGGACATCAAATTGAAGATTTTTTAAAAGCTGGTTTTTTAAACATTGTTGGTGGATGCTGCGGAACAACGCCTTCTCACATTAAACGCATTGCTGAAATTGCTAAAGATGCAAAGCCTCGTAAAAAACCACAACCAGATACCTTAATGCACTTAAGTGGATTAGAGCCTTATACGTTGACTCCTGAAAGTAATTTCTTAAACGTGGGTGAACGAACAAACGTTACTGGTTCTAAAAAATTCTTACGCTTAATTAAAGAAGGAAATTATGAAGAAGCTTTATCCATTGCTCGAGAACAAGTAGAAGGTGGTGCTCAAGTGATTGACGTAAACATGGACGAAGGGATGTTGGATAGCGAACAAGCTATGACAACCTTCTTAAATTTAATTGCATCCGAACCAGATATTTCCCGTGTGCCAATTATGATTGACTCTAGTAAATGGAGTGTGATTGAAGCTGGATTAAAATGTGTGCAAGGAAAAGCCATTGTTAACTCTATTTCATTAAAAGAAGGTGAAGAAAGATTTAAAGAGCAAGCCAATAAGATAAAACAATATGGCGCCGCAGTGATTGTAATGGCATTTGATGAAGTTGGACAAGCTGATACTTTAGAACGTAGAAAAGAAATTTGCAAACGTGCCTATGATATTTTAGTAGATAAAGTTCATTTCCCTGCACAAGATATTATTTTCGATCCAAATATTTTCCCTGTAGCAACAGGCATGGAAGAGCATCGCTTAAATGCCTTAGACTTTTTTAACTCTACCAAATGGATTAAAGAAAATTTACCACATGCAAAAGTAAGTGGTGGTGTAAGTAACGTTTCTTTCTCTTTCAGAGGAAATGATCACGTACGTGAAGCCATTCACTCAGCCTTTTTATACCATGCCATTAAAAATGGTATGGATATGGGAATTGTAAACCCAGCACAATTAGTCGTATACGATGATATTGATAAAACATTATTAGAATTAGTAGAAGATGTTTTATTAAACAGAAGAGATGATGCTACAGAAAGATTAGTTGATCACGCAGAATCTTTAAAAGGCATTACCAAAGAAAAAACAGAAAAAGACGAAGCTTGGAGAAAAGGAACAGTTGAAGAACGATTAAGCTACGCCTTAGTAAAAGGTTTAGTAGAATATATTGATGCTGATACAGAAGAAGCTCGTTTAAAATTAGGCAGACCATTACATGTGATTGAAGGCCCATTAATGGATGGTATGAATGTAGTAGGCGACTTATTTGGACAAGGAAAAATGTTTTTACCCCAAGTTGTAAAAAGTGCACGTGTGATGAAAAAAGCCGTTGCCTATTTAGAACCTTATTTACTAAAAGAAAAAGAAGACAACGCTAAAGCCGGTATTGTTGGCGATGGTAGAACCAATGCAGGCAAAATTTTAATGGCAACAGTTAAAGGCGACGTACATGATATTGGAAAAAACATTGTGGGAGTTGTATTAGCTTGTAATAACTACGAAATCATCGACTTAGGTGTAATGGTTTCATGCGATAAAATTTTAGAAGAAGCAAAAAAACATAACGTTGATATCATTGGCTTAAGTGGATTAATTACTCCATCATTAGATGAAATGGTTCACGTAGCTAAAGAAATGGAACGTTTAAATTTTAAACTGCCTTTAATGATTGGCGGCGCTACAACTTCTAAAGTACATACAGCTGTTAAAATTGCTCAAAATTATTCTGGACCAGTAATTCATGTGAATGACGCTAGTAAATCAGTTCCTGTAGCAAGTAGTTTAATTTCAAATGAATTACGAGATGCGTTTATGGCTGATATCAATAAAGATTATGAGCGTGTAAGAGAACAAAACAAAAACGCACAATCACAAAATAAATTAATTTCGATGGCAGAAGCCAGACAAAATAAATTCCCAATTGACTGGAGTAAAACAGAAATTGCTAAACCAAATTTTATTGGAACTAAAGTTTTTGATAATTACGATTTAAAAGAAATTGCTGAATACATTGATTGGACGCCTTTCTTCCACAGTTGGGAAATGAAAGGCTCGTATCCTAAAATTTTAACGGATGCAACACGTGGTGCAGAGGCTACAAAACTATTTAATGATGCGCAGGCAATGCTTAATAAAATCATTTCTGAAAAATGGTTACAAGCAAATGCTGTCATTGGCATACACGCCGCTAATACGGTAAATGATGATGATACGGAAGTATATGATGAAAAAGGAAATGTAATTGCTACGTTCCATTCATTGCGTCAGCAAAGTAAAAAACCAGCCGGACAATACAATGTCGCATTATCTGATTTTGTTTCACCTAAAGGTGTCACTTCGAGCGGAGTCGAGAAGAAAGATTACATTGGATCATTTGCATTAACTACAGGAATTGGAATAGATGCTCACGTTGCTCGTTTCGAAAAAGATCATGATGATTATAGTGCCATTATGTTAAAAGCATTAGCCGATAGATTAGCAGAAGCATTTGCAGAATTAATGCATAAAAAAGTGCGTAAAGAAATTTGGGGCTATGCAAAAAATGAAAATCTTAAAAATGAAGATTTAATTAAAGAAGAATACGCAGGTATTCGTCCGGCACCAGGCTACCCTGCTCAACCAGATCATACTGAGAAAAATACAATTTGGAAATTATTGGATGTAGAAAAAAATACAGGCATTATTTTAACGGAAAGTTTAGCCATGGTTCCAACTGCTGCGGTAAGTGGTTTATATTTTTCACATCCACAATCTCACTATTTTGGAATTGGCAAATTAAACAAGGAACAAATTGAAGACTACGCTAAACGTAAAAACATGAAAGTAGAAGACGTTGAACGTTGGTTAGGAAGTGTTTTAGCTTATTAATTTTATGACCGTTGAAACTTTAGTTGAAGAGTTAAATTTACT
>JBEIPP010000169.1:0-6781 GCA_040376995.1 Flavobacteriales bacterium | reverse complement strand
GACAAAAAGAAAGACTAATAAAAAAACATAAATACTTAAAACGCCCCATTCGCGAGCTGGCGAATGGGGCGTTTTTGTTTTATACAATTAATTAACATCAACACTAAATTAGAAATTTCATTCGTACCTTTAAGGTGTAATGATTTTAGAAAAATTATCCCTAATAAATTTCAAAAATTACGACGAAGCTCAAGTAGATTTCTGTAAAAAATTTAACTGCTTCGTTGGTAATAATGGTATGGGTAAAACAAATTTATTAGATGCTATTCATTACATCTCTTTTTGCAAAAGTTTTTTTAATTCCATTGATAGTCAAAATATCAAACATGATTTGCCGTTTTTTGCTATTCAAGCATGGATAAATAAAAATAGCGAAACACACGAAATATTTTGCGGAGTAAAACGTGGAGCAAAAAAACAATTCAAACATAATAAAAAAGAATACGATCGTTTATCAGAACATATTGGATTATATCCGTTAGTCATGATTTCTCCCTCAGATATTGAACTGATTTGGGATGGCAGCGAAGTGAGGCGTAAGTTCATGGATAGCATAATCTCTCAATACGATAAAGTTTATTTAGAGAAACTAATAGCTTACAATCATGTATTACAACAACGTAATGCACTGTTAAAACAATTTCATGAAATTCGTTCTTTTGATAATGCTAGTCTTGAAATATGGGATGAACAACTCATCATTCACGGTCAAGAAATTATCAGAATCCGTGCTCACTTTTTAGAAGAGTTCATTCCTTTATTTATTAAAAACTATCAATTTATTAATGTTAGTAACGAAAATGTAAGTTTGGAATATGAATCATCTATCAAAGATTTATCATATCAAACGGTTTTAACAGCTAGTTTATCAAGAGACAGGGCAGTTCATCACACAACTGTTGGTCCGCACCGTGACGATTTAGATTTTAAATTAATGGGGAATAGCCTCAAAAAATTTGCTTCTCAGGGTCAACAAAAATCGTACTTATTAGCTTTAAAATTAGCACAGTTCGAATTCATTAAAGAAAAAAAACACACGAAACCATTATTATTGTTAGATGACATCTATGATAAATTGGATGAAACGCGTTTTAAAAAATTAATTGAATTAGTAAGTGGGGATAAATTTGGACAAGTATTTATAACAGATACCCATCCTGAACGTATAAAAGAATTATTTGAACAAAGTAATTCAGAACACTTGATTTATATCGTAAACGATGGTTCAATTGTAAAACATGGCTAAAAACAATAATCTCATAAAATTGGGTGATGCTATTTCTCAAATTTTTAAAGAAGAAAAATTAGATGAGAAGTATAGCATCTTTGCCATTAGAAATGGTTGGGAAGGAATTGTTGGCAAAACAGTGGCAAAACACACCACGCAAATAAACTTTGCCCAAGGTATTTTGTTTGTATCTATAGATTCGCCAATTGTAAGAAACGAAACAGCTTACGCAAAAGAAGCCATTATTGAAAAGGTAAATAAATTTGTAGGAAAGAGATTAATTAAAGAATTAGTATTGAAATAAGATACTTAAAAGATTTAAAAGACTAAATGGACAGAAGAGAAAGAAGAAAAAGAAGAGAAAAATTTATGTCACTTCGAGCTGTCAACCATAGTGGAGTCGAAGGTGAAGTCGAGAAGAGTAGTATTGAAATAAACGAAAGAACTATAAAAAACTCTGCGGACTTTGCAAAAAACCTTTGCGACCTCTGCGGTTAAGAAACAATAAACAATGAAAGCATTTAACGTACCAGAGTTTTATAGAAGCCCTATCATTAGCAAAATAAAACAATACCGTAAAATACAAGACCCGAGAAAAAAAGACAACTCACCTACTCTTCTAGATTTTGGTGCAGTTCAATTTTTAATTGCTCGTCATTTTGGTTTTTGTTATGGAGTTGAAAATGCCATTGAAATTTCTTTTAAAGCCCTAGATGAAAATCCGGGTAAACGAATTTTCTTATTAAGTCAAATGATTCATAATCCTGATGTAAATAATGATTTAATAGAAAGAGGCGTTCAGTTTTTACAAGACACTAATGGCAAACAGTTAATTCCTTTTGACACTTTAACTCCAGATGATGTGGTTATTATTCCTGCATTTGGTGCGCCTCTAGATATTATCGATTTATTAGAATCTAAAAAAATAAAAACAGAAGCTTATAATACAACTTGTCCTTTTGTTGAACGTGTTTGGAAAAAATCTGAATCTATTGGAAAAGAGAATTACACCATTATCATTCATGGAAAACATAGCCACGAAGAAACTAAAGCGACATTTTCAAGAAGTGACAAACATAATAAGGCAATTATTGTAAGAAATATTACAGAATCAAAATTATTAGCAGACTATATATTAGGAAATAAATCAAAAGAACAATTTGCTATTGATTTTAATGGACGTTACTCGACTGATTTAAATTTAGATATTGACTTACAACGTATAGGAGTTATTAATCAAACAACGATGCTAGCCAGCGAAACGCAAGAAATTGCCGATTATTTTAAAACGGTGATGATGGAAAAATACGGTGCAATAAATATTGGTAATCATTTTGCAGACACAAGAGATACATTATGTTATGCCACTAACGAAAATCAAGATGCAACCTATGGTTTATTGGAAGCAGAAGCTGATTTAGCTATTGTTGTGGGTGGATATAATAGTAGTAATACATCACACTTAGTAGAATTATGTGAACGTAAATTTCATACTTACTTTATTTCTTCCGAAAAAGAAATTTTGAATAAAAACACTATTCAACACTTTGATTATCCTAATAAAAAACACGTAAGTACTTCTGATTTTTTACCAGATAAAAAAACTGTTCGCATTATCATAACGAGTGGCGCATCTTGTCCTGACTCCATAATAGAAGGTGTTATTCATAAAATCAATAGTTTTTACACAGATATAAAGCCTGTGGAAGAAGTCATAAAACATTTATCCAACTAATTATGCAACTAAATTTAACTAAACCTCTTGCTTTTTTTGATCTTGAAACCACTGGCATCAGTGTTGGAGGAGATAGAATTGTAGAAATATCTATCGTTCGAGTAAATATTGATAATACTACCGACATCTTAACTAAGAAAGTAAATCCTGGAATACCTATTCCAGAGTTCTCTTCAAAAATTCATGGAATTTATGATAAAGATGTAGTTGACTGTCCTAGCTTCAAAGAATTAGCACCTCAATTAGCAAGCTTTTTAACGAATTGTGATTTAGCTGGGTTTAACTCCAACAAATTTGACGTTCCATTTTTAGTAGAAGAATTTCTTCGTGCGGATATTGATTTTGATTTAAAGAATCGCAAATTAATTGATGTTCAAAATATTTTTCACATGATGGAACCTCGTAATTTAACAGCAGCATATAAATTTTATTGCGACAAACCTTTAGAAAATGCACACTCTGCCGAAGCTGATACTTTAGCAACATACGAAATATTTAAAGCTCAATTGGCGCGATATGAAAACACAGAGTTAATTGATGAAAAAGGTAATGCTTACAAACCTGTTAAAAACGACATGAGTGTTTTAAGTACTTTAACCGCTCGTACACGAAATGTGGATTTAGCAGGTAGAATTGTTTACAACAATAACAATGTAGAAGTATTTAATTTTGGAAAACATAAAGATAAATCAGTAAAAGAAGTATTTGAAAAAGAACCTTCATATTACAATTGGATGATGCAAGGTGATTTTCCTCTATACACTAAAAAAGTATTGACTCAAATTCGTTTGAGCATGAAAGGATAAAAAATAACACGAAGTAAAATGCACGAATTAGAACCTTTTTATAATTGGCAACATTTATACATCGCTTCCGAAGATGAGGACTCTCCATTTTATGGTGCAGAATATAGTGAGTTTACTTTTAGTAATACCGTTTATAATTTCTACATACATCCTCAATGGGATGATATGGGTAGCGAAACCTTATATCTAAAAATACTTTTTGTTGATTACGATGAGCATTATGCCATTATTGAATTAATTGGTGAGTGGAATGATGCTATCAATAACGACATCATGCTTTTAAAACGTGATATAATTGATGAGTTAGCTTTTCATGGTATCAATAAATATATCATCATTGGGGAAAATGTTTTAAATTTTCATCACTCCGATGATTCTTATTATGAAGAATGGTTTGAGGATGTGCAGGATAATGATGGTTGGATTACCTTTATTAATTTTCAAGATCACGTGTTAAAAGAGTTTAAGCAAGCAAACCTCGATTATTATTTTATTACTGAAGGGGAGTTAAACGATTACGAATGGCGTAAATTTTCACCTGGACAAGTATTTGGAAATATTTCTAAGATTATTTCCAAGAGATTATCTTAGTTCAGCGTCACCCTGAACTCGTTTCAGGGTCTCAATGAGATGCCGAAACATCCCGATACCTATTGGGACAGCATGACCAACCAACAAGCACACTATTTTTAAACCAAATCTTAATGTCGTTGTTAATAGTTTAGCTGATAATTCAGCACACAAACTATTATATTTGATACTGATTTAAACTAATATTTTGGCTACTCAAAAAGATATAACCACGCTCAACCCTAAAGAATTTATAATTATTAAAGGTGCGCGCATGCACAACCTTAAGGGTATTGATGTGGCATTGCCTCGTAATAAATTTATTGTGATTACCGGTTTATCAGGCTCAGGTAAATCATCTTTAGCATTTGACACGTTGTATGCCGAAGGTCAAAGACGTTACGTAGAAAGTTTATCTGCCTATGCTCGTCAGTTTTTAGGTCGTTTAGAAAAACCAAAAGTTGATTACATCAAAGGGATTTCACCAGCCATAGCCATTGAACAAAAAGTAATTTCTCGCAATCCACGAAGCACTGTTGGAACCATTACAGAAATTTACGATTACTTAAAATTATTATATGCTCGTGTTGGTAAAACCTACAGCCCTATATCTGGTAAAATAGTAAAACGTGATTCGGTAACTGATGTGGTTGATTTTGTGAATACATTAAGCAACGAAACCAAATGCTTAATTGTTTCTAAATTAATTGTTCCAAAAGATAGAGATTTAACCAAACATTTAGAGTTACTTAATCAGCAAGGATTTGCAAGGATTTTAGTCAATAATCAAATCACCAAAATTTCTGAATTCGACGCTAAGAAATCAAAAAAAACGGATACGATTTTTTTATTAATTGATAGAATTGTGGTTGACATTACGGATGAGGATTTTCAAAACCGTTTAGCAGATAGCTTACAAACGGCCTTTTTTGAAGGGAATGGCGAATGTGATATTTTAATCGAGAAAGCAGACAAATCATACAACACACATCACTTCTCTAATTTATTTGAAGCAGATGGCATGTCGTTTGAAGAACCAAATATGAACTTCTTTAGTTTCAATAACCCTATTGGGGCTTGTAAAACTTGCGAAGGTTTTGGAAGCATTATTGGTATTGATCATGATTTAGCGATTCCAAATAAAAGTATTTCCGTTTATGATAGCGCTGTTGCTTGTTGGAATGGAGAAACGATGTCTAACTACAAAAATCAATTAGTTAAGAGTGCTCATAAATTTGATTTCCCAATTCATAAACCTATTGCACAACTTACAAAAGCGCAATACAATTTATTATGGACTGGTAACGAACATTTTGAAGGCATCACCGCTTTCTTTAAAATGTTAGAAAAAGAAAGTTACAAAATTCAGTACCGCGTGATGTTAGCGCGTTACCGCGGGAAAACAACTTGCCCTGATTGTAATGGCACACGTTTACGTAAAGACGCTAACTACGTTAAAGTTGGCGACATGGGCATTTCTGAATTAGTACTAATGCCTGTTTCGGATATTAGGAATTTCTTTAAAAAATTAAAATTAAACGAACACGATACTTCAATTGCAAAACGATTATTATTAGAAATCAATAGTCGCTTACAATTTTTATTAGATGTTGGTTTAGGTTATTTAAGTTTAAATCGTGTAGCCAATACTTTAAGTGGTGGAGAAAGTCAACGTATCAACCTAGCTACATCTTTAGGAAGTAGTTTAGTTGGAAGTTTATACATCTTAGATGAACCAAGTATTGGCTTGCATTCCAGAGATACTGAGCGTTTAATTGGTGTTTTAAAATCATTAAAATCACAAGGCAATACTGTTATCGTTGTGGAGCATGACGAAGAAATCATGAATGCTGCGGATCAACTCATTGATATAGGTCCAGAAGCTGGAACTAACGGTGGAGAATTGGTGTTTCAAGGAAATCAAAAAGAATTACTTAAAGATTCAAGAAGTTTTACCGCAAAATATTTAACGAATAAATTACTAATTGAAGTTCCAAAAACGCGCCGTAAGTGGAAAGAATTTATTGAAGTTCATAATGCTACAGAGAATAACTTAAAAGATATAACGATTAAATTCCCTTTAAACACCCTATGCTGTGTTACTGGTGTCAGCGGCTCTGGGAAATCAACCTTAGTAAAAAAAGTACTATACCCAAATGTCAAAAAACATTTAGAAGGTTATTTCGCCAATGCAAAAAGTGATAAAATATCAGGAAGTTTAAAACAAATACAACATGTGGAGTTTATTGATCAAAATCCCATTGGTAAATCATCTCGCAGTAATCCTGTTACTTACACCAAAGCGTATGATGAAATCAGAAATTTGTTTTCTGAACAATCTTTAGCAAAAGTTCGTAATTATAAACCTTCACATTTCTCATTTAATGTGGATGGCGGAAGATGTGAAGTGTGTGAGGGTGAAGGAACCATCACAGTTGAAAT
>JBEIPP010000113.1:0-10522 GCA_040376995.1 Flavobacteriales bacterium | reverse complement strand
GGCATAGGTTTTTTGTAAACGCTTTCTAAAATAATTTCTCTATGATATCCAGCATTTTCAAAAGCTGTTATTAAATGAAGAGGTAATTTCTTGTCAAAATAATGTTGAACAAATATTTTGCCTATTGTCGCACCACTACCATGGTCACCAAATAAATAACCCACTGATGGCACATTCTCGGTTACTTCTACCCCATCATATAAGCAACTATTACTACCAGTTCCTAATATACAAGCAATTCCTTTTTCTTTTCCACATAAAGCCCTGGCTGCAGCTAATAAATCATGATTAACTTCAGATGGAATATTACCAAATGCTAAATATAAACCCTGTTTTACAACTTGTACTTTATCGATGGTTGAACAGCCAGCACCATAATAAGCAATTTGCGAGATGGATTGTAATTGATCTTTTAAAACAGGTAATAAAACTGTTTTAATTTCATTGTGAATGTCTTCACTACTTTGGAAATAGGGGTTAAATCCAATAGTTTGAAATTGAATAATTATATTATTGTTTTTTAGTAAAACCCAATCAGTTTTAGTAGAGCCACTGTCTGCTATTAAAATGGACATATATATAAATTTAGTTTTCTCATCAAAATAATGATGATGTTCAAGTTTACAATTTTTTTCTTTTGAAGTAAAGAAATCAAATTGTTTTTTATTAAGCATTAATTGCTCATAACCACTATAAAAAGGCAATAAAAATGCATCTATTTAATACTAAAAACACCTTTTTTGCTATCTTTAAACCCTATGTTTAACTTATCCTATTTAATATATACTTTTTTTCAGAAGCGAAAGGCTGTTTTTATAGTTCTTATATTATTAGCATGTGGTAGTTTAGGTTTTTTAGCTTCAAAAATAAAATTAGAAGAAGATATTACACGTTTTGTTCCTTCGGATAAAAATTCAAAATCTATTAATTCGATTTTAGATAATTTAAAATCTAAAGATAAACTCATTGTTCACGCATCTTCACAGTCTGCTGATAATATAGATGAGTTAATTGAAAGAACAGACTCGGTTTATAATCAGATAAATAGGAAACTTGATTCAACAGATTATGTGGATATCACTTATACTTTATCAGATGATAGAATGCAACAGGTGTATGATTTATTTTACAATAACTTACCTCTGTTTTTAGAAGAGAAAGATTATGATAGAATAGCAAATCTTGTTTTAAAAGATAGCATTGAAGCGACAATTGAAAGAGATTATGCAACACTACTATCGCCTTCGGGAGTTGTATTAGGAAAATATATTCAGCGAGATCCTTTAAATTTCACGCCAATTGCGTTAAAGAAACTTCAAAATATTCAACTAGATGAAAATTTTGAAACCTATAATAATCATATTGTTACTAAAGATCATAAGCATGTTTTATTATTTATTACTCCTGCTCATTTGCCAAATGATACTAAAGCTAATAATAAACTGATACAGGTAGTTGATAGTACTTGCAAGGCTTATACAAATGATAACGTTTTAATTGAATCTTTTGGCGCATGTGTGGTTTCGGCTGGTAATGCTAATCAGATAAAAAAAGATAGTATTTATACTTCAACCATAGCAGTTATTTTAATTGCGTTGATTTTAGGCTTATATTTTAAAAATCCATTAGTTACCATTTTCATTTTATTTCCTGTAGGCTTTGGGATGGTATTTGCTCTCAGTTTTTTATTTTTATTAAAAGGAGTTGTGTCAGCTATTGCTATTGGAGCAGGAGCCGTAGTGTTAGGTATTGCCATTAACTATTCTTTGCACTTTTTTACTCACTACAAACACACTCGAGATGTAAAAACGGTTTTACAAGACTTAACGGTTCCTATGCTAATAGGTTGCACTACAACTATTGGGGCCTTTTTAAGTTTACTGTTTGCTAAATCAGAAGCATTACATGATTTTGGTTTGTTTGCAGCTTTTTCATTAATAGGGGCTATGTTATTTTCAATAATAGTATTGCCTCAGTTATTACGATTAAGTTTTAAAAAAGAAAGTCAATTGCCAAAAGATGATGAAAACCAATCTCATTCTCTATTAGACAGATTAACAGCGTATCGTTTCGATAAAAATAAAGTAATCGTTATATCTGCATTTTTATTAACTATAGCTTTTGCTTTTTTTGCAGGTGATGTAAAGTTTGAAAGCGACATGAATAAAATGAGTTTCATGTCGAAGGAAACTAGAGATGCTGAAAAACATTTGGATGAAGTAAATAATTTTGCCGCACGTTCGGTTTATATATTTAGTAATGGAAATACATTAAATGAAGCCTTAAATAATAATAAAGTTGTATCTGAAAAATTAGCAGAGTTTAAACAACAAGGAGTCATTAAAAAATATTCTTCAGTGAGTGGTTTGCTAATGTCAGATAAAGAGCAAACTGAAAGAATACATCGATGGAATACATTTTTTAATACTGCTAAAAAAGATAGTATCAAGAAGTATTTAATCGCATCAGGATTACACTATAAATTTAAAGAAACTGCCTTTCAAACATTTTATAATTTATTAGATAATGAAGTAAAACCTTTATCAAAAGAAGATGCTGATACATTGCATAAACTATTGTTTAAAGAATGGATAGGTAAAGTAAATGGTAAACCATCTATTATTAACCATCTAAAAGTTGATGCAGAAAATAGACAGTTAATTTATAAAGCATTTGAGTCTAATCCTGATATTGTTGTATTTGATAAACAAAATTTAACCGCAAAGTTTGTTGATGTCATTAGTTCTGATTTTAATATTATATTATTAATTACTGCCATTTTGGTTTTTGGGTTTATGCTTTTAAACCATGGTCGTATTGAATTAGCCATTATTAATTTCTTACCAATGTTTATTAGTTGGTTGTGGATACTTGGGATTATGGGTTTATTTGGTATTAAGTTCAATATCATTAACATTATTATTTCTACGTTTATTTTTGGTTTAGGAGATGATTACAGCATATTTATTATGGATGGATTACTTAATGAATATAAGTTTGGTAAGAAAAATTTAAACTCTTTTAAATCCTCCATTCTCTTATCAGCAATCATCACTATTATTGGAATAGGGGTGATGATATTCGCCAAACATCCAGCTTTACAATCTATTGCATTAATAACATTAATAGGGATGGTTTGTGTTGTGTTTATTTCATTTATTGTCCAGCCTTTACTATTTAATTGGTTGATTTTGAGTAGAAGGTATCGTGGACTTTTACCTTATTCAGCTAAATATATTATCATAACCGTTATAGGGTTTACGGGGTTTATGTTTGGTGCTTTAATAGTAACAATTTGTGGATTTATTTTGTTCTCAATATTTCCTGCAAAACATGCCACACGAAAATTAATGTATCATTATGTGATCATGTATACCTTTAGATTTATTTTAGGATGTTTCATAAATGTTAGAAAAAACATCGTAAATGATCATAAAGAAGATTTTAAGAAACCAGCCATGATTGTTTCTAATCATCAGTCGGTTATTGATTTAGCATTAACATTACAGTTGTATCCAAAGATGATTGTTTTTACAAACGATAATGTTTTAAAATCTCCGTTTTATGGTCGCACTGTTCGAATGGCTGGTTATTACCCTGCTTCTGAAGGTTACGAAAATAGCATACCGAAATTAGAAGCATTAATAAAAGATGGTTATTCTGTTTTAATTTTCCCTGAAGGAACTCGAAGTGTGGATGGTAATATTTTAAGATTTCATAAAGGCGCATTTTTATTATCCGAAAAATTACAATTAGATATTATTCCTTTATTATTACATGGAGCTGGTGATGTTGCTACTAAAGGCGATTTTCATTTTAAAGATGGTGAATTAACGGTGAAATTATTTCCACGTATTTCGCCAAATGATTCGTCATATGGTGTCACTTATCAGGAGCGTACGAAGGCTATTTGCAATTACATGCGCCAAGAGTACGATAAATTAAAAATTGAAAAAGAACCTGTAAAATATTATAGAGCTCGTTTAATTAGAAATTATATTTTTAAAGGGCCTGTTTTGGAGTGGTATTGTCGTGTTAAAACAGCATTAGAAAATAACTATGAGTTATTTGAAAGTTTGATGCCTAAAATGGGCAAGATTGTAGATGTAGGTTGTGGTTATGGCTTTTTACCATACATGTTAATGTTTAAAGGAAGACAACGAGAAATTTTAGGAGTAGATTACGATGAAGAAAAAATTGCAGTGGCAGATAATTGTGTTGATAAATCTTCTAAATTATCATTTGCAGTGGGGGATGTAACGGTTTATGATTTTCCGCAAGCAGATGGATTTATTATTAGTGATGTGTTACATTATTTAAAAGAAGAGCAACAAATTCAAGTTATTGATAATTGTGTATCTAAATTAAATAAAGGAGGCGTTTTAGTGATTAGAGATGCTGATAAAGACATTGAAACACGACAAAAAGGAACTTGGTACACAGAGTTTATGAGTACTAAAGTGTTTGGTTTTAATAAAATTAAAACGGATGGCTTACATTTTGTGAGTGGCAAATTAATTAAAGATACGATTGCTAAGTACCCACATTTAACTTTAGAAGTATTAGATACCACCAAATTTACTTCAAACATTATCTATGTAGCTAAGCATAATGGTTAATCAGATTCTTTAATTTCCTAAATAAAACCTATCTTTGCCGAAAATTCAAGGAATAAAATACAATGAGAAAAATTATAGAATATAGAAAGCTTTTAGGAGTTGATAAAGCAGCGACGTTGAATGAGTTAAAAAGCGTATATCGTAATTTTATGAAAGAATACCATCCTGATAGAATTCAGGATAATGAGGAATTGAAATTAGAAGTTGAAGAAAAAAGCAAACAAATTATTGAAGCTTATCATTTTTTAGTAAGTATTGCTCCCGAAACGATAGAAGCAACACTTGAAGAATATAATAATACAACTAATAACTCTGTAATAGCAGATATTACATTTACAGGTAAACGCCTGCGTATTGATTTTCAAGATGGAAGTGGTTACGAATATTTTTCTGTACCAGAAAACACCTACATTAAATTAGTAAATGCTGATTCTCAAGGTCGTTTTGCCCGTCGACATATTTACACTTCCTTTTTGTATCGAAAAGTAAGTAATACCTCTGTAATAGTGTAATTAAATATTCGTAACATTATCAATAAAATTCATTTATGAATAAATGTTTTATTTTATTGATATTGTTCTTTCTAGTAATAGTTTCTAAATCTCAGTTAAAAACCGATTTAATAAAAATTGTCGCAGATGATAGGGCAGAAAGCGATTGTTTTGGTTGGTCAACTTCCATTTACAGAAATTACTGTGTAGTTGGCACTTCGCAAAAAAAAGCCAAAGCTCCTTTTGGAAATAGGTTATGGCAAGAAGGGGGAGCTGCTTATATTTTTGCAAAAAACATAAAAGGCAAGTGGCTTCAAACCCAATTATTATTACCAGATAAGCCGAAAGAGTGTGATTTTTTCGGAAGTTCAGTAAGTATGTATGATAATTATTTAGCAATAGGTTGTGAAGGTGATGATACTATTAATAAAAATTCTGATTTTTTGAATAGTATGGGAGCGGTTTATATGTATAAGTTAGATAAATCAGGTAAATGGAACAAAACGCAGAAAATTATTTTAGAAAATAGAACGATGCGAGATAATTTTGGCTATAAGGTTTGCTTAACTAAAAATAAGTTGGTCATTAGTGCACCTGATAAAGTGTTTGCTAATTCTAAATTTAAAGGGGCAGTTTATATTTATGAGCAAAATCTCAATGGGGGATGGATACAAAAATACATTATAAAATGTCCTGAAAAAGATATTGAATTTTTCGGAAAGGATTTGTGTATGTCAGATAGTTTACTTCTTATCGGTTCGTCCTCGGAAAATGCTTTTGTATATAAATTAAGTAAAAACAACACTTGGCAGTTATTAAAAAAAATATCTGCCAGTAATAAATCGGATGTTGATTTTGGAAGTTCAGTTGCTATTAAAAATAATATAATCTGTATTGGAGCAAATGGTAATTATGAAAACTATGATGACAATCCAGATACTTTAACTTTCAGAAAAAATCATTTATTAGGTGCTGGTTCGGTTTACATTTATGAAATAGATGCTAAGAACACTATCAATTTTAAACAGAGAATTACGGCTAAAGACATAAAGGCAGATATGCATTTTGGCATGTGCATGAGTTTATCTGATAGTTTGCTAGTTGTGGGTGCTTTTGGAGATGCCTTAGATGTTGAAAATTTGCCAGATAACCGTTATGGAGGTGCCGCTTATATTTTCAAGAAAAATAAAAATGGTGATTGGATTGAAATTAAAAAGATAACGTCTCCTCAGCGTTCTGTTTGGGATAAGTTTGCTTTTTCTGTTTCAGTCTATAATCAAACAGTAATTATTGGTTCTCGCTTTGAAAAGGAAAATGCACTAGAGAAATACCCAATATTAAATGCTGGGGCAGCTTATATTTATGAGGATAAATAAAGTTTAATAAGACAAAGAGGTCTCTTAGGATAACATATTGTGACTTATTTCTGTAAAAATACAGGCATTTTTTTCTATATTTTAATTAAACCATTGTATATTTGATTTGTATCTTGTATACACACTATTTACTTAAAACGTAATTTATGAGCAATCCATTCCTATCTAAATTTAATACTCCCTTTAATACTATTCCTTTTGATAAAATTTCAGTAGAAGATTATCTTCCAGCATTTGAAGAAGGTATTAAAGAAGGTTTATCAGAAATTGACACTATTGTTAATAATATGGATACACCTACATTTGCTAATACTATTGAGGCTTTAGAAAAAGTGGGTCCCTTATTGGAAATTGTTAGTTCAACATTTTCTAATTTAAATTCAGCAGAAACTTCAAAAGAAATGCAAGCTTTAGCAAAGGTTATTTCCCCTAAGTTAAGCGATTACTCAAACGATATTATCTTAAATGATGCTTTGTTTAAGCGAGTAGAAGCAGTTTATAATAATAAAAACACACTCACTCTTACGCCTGAGCAAAGTACTTTATTAGATAAAACATATAAGAGCTTTGTTCGAAATGGTTCTAAATTAAATGCTGAACAAAAAGAAGCACTAAGAACTATTGATAAAGAGAAATCTCAATTATCATTAACCTATAGCGAAAATGTATTAGCAGAAAGCAATGCCTTTGAATTAGTTATTACTAACGAATCTGATTTAGCGGGCTTGCCAGAAGGAACTATTGAAGCTGCTAAACTAACAGCTAAAGAAAGGGATAAAGAAAACACATGGGTATTTACATTAGATTATCCTAGTTATGGCCCTTTTATGACTTACTCTGAAAACAGAGTCTTAAAAGAGCAGATGTTTAAAGCTTATGGTTCTAAAGCATTTAAAAATAATGAGCACGATAATCAAGAGATTTTAAAAAAGATAGCAGTATTACGTCACAAACGTGCCGTTTTATTAGGTTATAAATCTCATGCTGATTTTGTGTTGGAGGAACGTATGGCCGAATCCCCTGCTAAAGTGTTTTCATTTTTAGAGAATCTATTAGATAATTCTTTATCATTTGCAAAAGAAGAATTAGAAGAATTAAAAACATATATCAAAGCAAATAATGGTCCTGGGGATTTAAAAAAATGGGATTTACCATTTTATGCTGAAAAATTAAAGAAAGAAAAGTTTGCCATTGATGATGAATTATTACGTCCATATTTTAAATTGGAAAACGTTATTGATGGTGTATTTGAAACAGCAAAGCGTTTATATGGATTAACATTTCATCAAAGAAACGATATTCCTTTATACCATAAAGATGTCACTACCTATGAAGTAAAGAATGCCCAAGGAGAATTTTTAGCCGTGTTTTATGCGGATTTCTTTCCTCGCGCCGGTAAACGTCAAGGTGCTTGGATGACTTCTTTTGTGAATCAAAAAATAGAAAATGGTAAAAACGTTAGACCACATGTTTCTATCGTTTGTAATTTTACAAAACCAACAGAAAGTAAACCTTCTTTATTGAGTTTTGATGAAGTAACTACTTTGTTTCATGAGTTTGGACATGCCTTGCACGGTATGTGTGCTAATGGACAATACGGCAGTATTTCGGGCACGAGTGTGTATTGGGATTTTGTAGAATTACCATCGCAAATTTTAGAGAACTGGTGTTATGAAAAAGAGTGTTTAGATTTATTTGCTAAGCATTACCAAACAGGAGAGACTATTCCTGCTGATTATATTCAAAAAATAATTGATTCCTCTAATTTTCAAAGTGGATTAGCAACAATTCGCCAAATTGGTTTAGCAACGTTAGATATGGCTTGGCATAGTCAAAATCCAGAAAGTGTAAAAAGTGTGAAGGATTTTGAATTAAGTGTAACTGCTAAAACAGATTTAATGCCTTCGGTTCCTGAAACGTGTACGTCATGTTCATTCTCTCACATTTTTTCTGGAGGTTATTCATCAGGTTACTATTCCTATAAATGGGCCGAAGTGATTGATGCAGACGCTTTTGAAGCTTTTAAAGAAAAAGGGATTTTTAATCAGGAAATTGCTTCAGCATTTTATAAAAATGTTTTATCTACTGGTGGAAGCGAGCACCCATCTATTTTATACAAAAGATTTAGAGGTAGAGAAGCTGATCCTAAAGCGTTATTAAGAAGATCGGGCTTGATAAAAAAAACGGTATAATAATTATCTCAAAAGTCTAAAACAGAATCCGGCTTCAATAGCAATTCCATTAATTGAAGTGGAGTAGTTTTGAGCAATGTTATTGTCTTTTTCTTTTATAGCCGATGGTTCAAAAATTAGCAGAAGATGTATCTCCACTTCGAAGCCACATATTAGCAACTAGTTTCACATCGGCTATAAAAGCGATGAGTGGATGATGAGAGACACGCTCTTTTTTTGTAGGATTATAGCCTTTTTTAGCACCCTGCTGCTCGCCATAACGAGTTATTACCGAAGAGTCTATATCTAAAGTAAAATTATTAAACTTGAAATTGTCAAATATCCATGAGAAAAAATAATCGCTCACTTTGAGATTGGTTATTAGATCGAATTTATTGAAGAATCGCTTATATGCATCTTGTCCTGGTGCGGTTTTCCAGTCAAATATTTTAACTAACGCTGCGTCATGGCGAGTAACTTCGGTATGTAAAAACCGATTTGCACCACACCAAACACTTGTTATAAAACCTTCAATAATTGTAGAGGTTTTGTAACCGCCATTTGAACCCGATTGAGGTAAATCAGCATTAGCTTCAATTAACTCTCTAAAGCCCATTTTTTGCAACATTTGCTTCAAAAAAAACCATGCCTCCCCAAGGCGTAATCTCTTTACTGGTATAGCTTATATCAAATTCCATAGTTATTTTTTTTCTAACGATACGCATTAGAGATTTTGAACGAAATTTATCAATTATTTTCTAATGCGTAATCTAGGTTAAAATTTAACTTTCGGATAGTTGTGATATTAAACCTTTGTAGCTTTTGGCTTTCGTAAAGAAATCAACTGTCTATTTATGGTTTAAGGCAAACATGGTTATTTTATGAAATAATTCAATTATTGTTCTGTGATTTTTTGATATTAAAAGGATTTTAATTACTTAAACTTTCTATCCATTTCTCTATTCAAATCTTTAGTTTTTAAATCGTCTCGTTTGTCGTAGTTTTTTTTACCTTTTGCTACGGCAATTTCAACTTTAGCATAACCACTATCTGATGTAAATAATAGAGTAGGAATAATGGTTAAGCCTTTATCCATCATCTTTTTTTGCAATTTATTGAGTTCTTGCTTACTTAATAATAATTTACGTTCACGAGTAGGTTCATGATTATATAAATTACCTTCGGTATAAATACTAATATTTAAGCTTTTGATAAATAATTCACCATTTCTAAAATAGCAGAAACTGTCTACTAATGAAGCTTTCCCTTCTCTAATGGCTTTAATTTCGGTGCCAACCAACACAATGCCCGCTGTATATTTTTCAATAAAACTATAGTCAAAACTAGCTCTACGGTTTTTGATTGAAATTTTTTGCTGTATATTCGGTTTCAATTATTTAAATTTAAGTTTACAAAGATACATAAATACTTGTTTAATGATACATCTTACAATTGCTCAAGAAAAAGATTTAGATACCATAGCCCATTTAGCAAAGCAAATTTGGAACGATCATTATGTTACATTCATTGGTCAACAACAAGTTGATTATATGTTAGCTAAAATATACAATCACGAGAGTTTACTCGACCAGCTAAATATTAAAAAGCATGTGTTTTATTTAATTGAAAACAACAATGAATCCATTGGATTTATATCTGTAAGTTCAGTTAATCAAATAGATTATTTTCTTCATAAATTTTATATCGATCAGCAAAAATCAAATACTGGAATTGGAACCAAATCGCTTAATTTATTAATTCAAGAAATTAATCCTAAATCACTAACACTCAAGGTAAATAGGCAAAATTATAAATCCATTAACTTTTATTTTAAAAATGGATTTAAAATAGATAGATTAGAAGAT
>JBEIPP010000056.1:0-17833 GCA_040376995.1 Flavobacteriales bacterium | reverse complement strand
ATCGCCTGTCATTTTATTAAAAATTATGCATTTGTTTTAAATGAAAATAATCCGAGAGTTAAAGATTTTGATGATATAGTTTCAATCTGTAAAGCGAAAAAAATAAAATTAATTATTCACTTATTACCAGAAAATATTGAAAGAGCTAATGAATTATGTGGAGCAGACTTATCTAATATTATAAAGAATAATGCCTATTTTTTAAAAAGAAGGTATGGAAAAAAATCATATTTTATTGATAACTCATCAATACTATCAGATACTTTTTTTATAGATAGAGAATGGCCAACAGAACATTATATTTTTAGAGGGAGGTATAATATAGCTTTTTCTATAAATGAAAAGTTAAAGCTTATTTATCAATAATAATCTTATGAGCTCTAGAATTTATTTTTAAAAAATATATGCCATTGCTCATTTTACTTAAATCTAATTTAAGTTTATCGTTTTCATAATCAAGATTTAATAAGTCATAATTAATTACGTTTCCTACAATATCTATTAAACTTATTGTTTTAATTTTTTTTGAGTTTATTTGAATATATATATAATCTTTAACAGGATTTGGATATATATCAATATTATTAAATACATCTTCATTTTCATGAACACTAATAACATTTTGAGACCCTAAAATGGTGGAATCTGTTTTTATAAAAATAACATCTGATAAAATAGAATTAAAACTTTTGGTATATCCTATACAGGCAAAACCAGAATCTTTTGTTTTAATAATTTTAAAAATCTCATCTTCTTTAGTATCTCCATAACCTGTAGCGATTACATAACCTAAGGATGAATTTAGAATAATAATTTTAGGATGAATTCCCCAAATACTTAAATTATCAGTTTCTGCATATGCTGTTAATGAAGGATTTCCTGATGGAATTACCACACTATGAAATATTTCATTAGTTGAAGGATGCCCATCAACTTGGTATAATACTTGAGTATAGGTATTGTCTAATTTTATAGAATATGCATCTAACATTCCAGCTCCAAATGATTGTGTAGCACCTGCGATAAAAAAATTACCATTTTGATGTTCAATAATTTCATTTCCAAAATCTTCATTATTACCTCCATAAAATTTACACAATAATGAATCACCGATTGTATTTATTTTAAAACCCCAAACATCTCCTAATAAATCATTGTAACTTTTTGTATAACCTGTTAAAGCATAATTACCATCTGCAGTTTGTATAACCGATTTAAATTCATCGTCATTAACTCCTCCATAAGTTTTTTGCCAAACTACATTGCCATTAGCATCTGTTTTTACAATATAACCATCGGCATTACCTCTGCCATAACTATAAGTAGTTCCTGCAATAATAAAACCTCCATCAGCGGTTGCCTGCATACTGTACGCAAAATCCCAATCAGCTCCACCTATTGTTTTTTGCCATAAAAGAGCACCCATTTTATCTGTTTTTACTAAAAAAATATCATAGCCCCCTACTCCTGTTGAACTTGTATAACCTGCTATTACATAACTAGAGTCTATTAATTGCACAACACTTTTACCAATTTCATTACTTACTCCACCAAAAGAAGTTTCGAATTGTTTCCATCCCATGCTATCTAGTTTTAAAAAATACATATCCGTATTCCCTTGTCCAAAACTACTAGTAGACCCTGTAATAATATACCCACCGTCAAGTGTTTGTTTTACATCATAACCAACATCATAACCATTACCACCATAAGTGCTATAAAATTTTTTGGGAGGTTGAGCATTGGCGACAATTTCTATAATTAAAAACAATATGCTTATTAAAGTTTTCATGACTTATCGTTTAAATTTTTTAGCAATACTTACAAAAGCTCCTTGACCGTATGTGTTTTTAGGTGAAATATATCCTTGAAGACTATTGCTTCCTAATCTAAAAAACCAAGACGGCGAATTATATGAAAATGCTAGACCTATATTTAATTTTGAATATCCTCCATAGCCAATATGCAATGCTCCAGTTATTTTCTTTGTAAATTCATATTCTGCATCAGTGAAAAAATAAGGTTTAAAATTTGAGTTAAATAAATATCTAAAACCTGTGCCTAAAATAAATTTATTTGTAAATCTTATTTTGTTAATTATCAACAAGTTAGTTGGGATATTTACATTAAAAGATTCTTGGTGAGCATTAGTTGTGTTTTTTATAATACTATCTCTATTAATAGCTGCCAAGGTAGTATCCTTTAAATCCAAAATATTATCAATATGATAGCCTTCAAACTTAAATGTTGAATCACTGCTATATTGAACACTATTATCAAACCAATGCAAGAAACCTATATTATTGGCATTGACAGTTAATACACTTCCTTTTCCTATTTTACTTTTATAAGGTGTTTCAAAAAAGATATCAGCACTCGCCCCTACTCCTGAATAACTAAACGGATTTGAGTTTTTACTGGTATCGCTTATAGCCATGTTGAAATTAGAGCTGAATTGTAGTTCGGTTCCATCTATATTTGTATATAAGGAAGAGCCTTCTTTTGCTTTTATGTAGAACAATTGTTGACCTTTTAAAATAGAAATAGAAACCCCAACTTTAGCAGTAGTATCAATTTTATGCCATATAAATCCTAATTTCAATTCTTGAAAACGTAATGAATTAATACTTGAACCAGATAATTTTTTTGTTTCTCCTAAATATGGTTTATTTCCATAAAACACTAATTGGTAAAAATCTTTGGTAAAGGATGAGTTAAAAATGCGTTGATCTTTAAATCCAATTAAATAGGAGTATTTAGATTTCCGTCCGAAAAATAGAGAAATATCATAATTCATGTTAGTCCCCATCACATTTAAAGTTTTCATCGAATTATTAGAAGCATCTTTTGTTTTTTGATCAATATACCCCCCATAAATAAATTTGTTTAGCAAAGAGTTATAAATACCATTTGAACCAAGTTCATATTCAGCATTAACTGAAACGCTTCTTCCTGTTTTTTCGAAATTCAAAAATTCAGAATTATACTGTGAAAATACATTTAACGCTAAGAAGCTATGAAATAAAAGAAAAAGGCGAGTCTTCATTACTTTGATTTAGCGTTATAATTTAAATAAGCACTTACTATTAAATCTAAATAACTATCATCGTTTATTTTGATAGGTGTTGGCTGATTTGGTAAAAACAATAAGCTAACAAATTTTATTTGCTTACACTGTTTTAAATTTTCAATTTTTGTTTTGTCGAAGGAAGCCACTAGTTTAGTATCATCATAATTTAAAACTAAATTATTACCATCTGTAATAGCGGATTCAATCATATTTTGACCAGGGATAAATAATGAATCTATTACTTGATTTTGGTCATTAAGCATATATCCTTGAATTTGGGCTTTAAATGGATAATTGTTTCTTGTAGATAATTTAATTTCACATGAATTAACATTTGATAATTCTTTAAGTTGAGTTAAATCTACTTTTGAAAAATTTACTAAGCTAAAATAGTCGGCTGATAATGCTAATGGGATATTGATATCGGCAATTACCTTTAAACCTCTTCCATAGTAAGCAAAATCATTTCCAGCCGATATATTACCTAAAGGATTAAGTTTAGCTTTAACAGAATATCCTAAATAATTAGGTAAGTGTTCTATAAAAGGATTTAAGTTAGAGTTTGATGAATTGATGTTAATTTGTTTAAACCAAGGAAATACAGGATTAGAAGGATTGTTTGTTTTACTGGCTCGTCCAACATTTATAGACTGTAGTCTGGTGCCCGAATTTAATGTTACTACATTTGCAGGAGATGTTTTTATAGATTTTAAATTATCAATAGAACTACTCATCTCTATTCCAAATTCGTTTAATATTCTAAAATTAATGGAAGATTGAGTTAATGCCAAATTACTAGTACTAAAATTATTTAAAAAGTCAAAAGCAGTTGAATCTGGACCAAAAGATAAATCTTGTTGCCCAAAATATCCCTGTATGTATTCAGGAATAATATCTATAAATGATAAATTAATAATTAAACCTTGTCCTTGCAATAAAACGCCAGGAGAACCAGATGCAGCAGTACTAATAGTATATGTTTGCACAAGTGTATTTGCTTTATTGCCAGTAAGGCCAGTTAAATTAATATTATACCCATCGAGTGCATATATTTTTGTTAATGTACTACTTCCTGGAACTACCTGATTAATTGTTAATTGTTTACCCCATAAGGTTGCTGAATTAATAATATAATCAAATTGAAGTGGTTGCGAATATGAATTAGTATACTTAATTTTTAAAAATCCCTTTTTAACAATGGCCTTATTTAATTCAACTCCATTACTTACATCAAATTTAATTTCTTTGTCAGCTGAAGTAGCGTTAGAAAATATTTTAACACCTGGATTTAATGTTGAATTAAAAGGGATGATATAACCTAAATTTATAGTAGTATCTGGAAGTTTAACAAGGCTATCCATTGTAAGATTTATCAAATCTCTACTAAAAGCAATATGAAGTAATCCATTTGGATCAGCTTGAAAAATGGTATCCCCAAAAAAATTACTCATGTTAAGGTGACTTTGGGCTATTGGTATAGCTAAATCTACATCCCAACTGGTTTCTTTTTTGCAAGAACTGAGGAAGCCAAATAAAACAAAAAAAAGTATAGATTTTAAAAAAAATCGCATATTACAAATTTACCTTTTTATTAACATAATAACAATCAAATCTTTGGCAAAGTTTTTGTATAAAGAATAAAAAGAATATTACTTTTGCATTGATGCTTTATTCATTTAGATTTTACTTAAGTTGGATATTTGCCGCAGTATTTATGTATGTGGCTTTCTATTTTTGGCACGGCGTTTTTTTAAACGACTTAAATCGTATTTCTTTTTCTAAAGTATTATTTTTAAGTTTAGCTGCGCTAGTTTATTTAGTCATTTCATTTCTTCTTTATAGAACTTACGAATCTAAATTATTATCGAAATATATTCCTCATGCTATTTTTAGAGGAGTAGTTAGTGGTTTTATGATTGGTTTTATTTTATTTGCTTTGGTAACTGTTTTAGGGATTTCCTTTACAAAAAACGTCAATTTTACTTATATTATTGCTGATTGTGCTTGGCAAATTGCAGAACAAGTAATTGGTGGTGTTATTATAGGTTTAGGTAAATTAACTATTTTTGAACCTATTCCTGAATTAATTCATAGAGATTAGTACCCGTATTTTTCTCCCCATCTTTCTTTTAAAAATTCTTTTAAATCTCTTTCTCTTGAATACTCTGAAGGATTATAAAATGCAGTCCCGATAATTTCATTTGGTAAAAACTCTTGTGCTACAAAATGATTATCAAAATCATGAGCATATTTATACTCTTCACCATAGCCTAATTCTTTCATTAATTTAGTTGGAGCATTTCGTAAATGCAAAGGCACAGGTAAATCTCCCGATTTTTTAACTTCTTGTTGTGCTAAATTGATAGCCATATAGCTACTGTTACTTTTGGCTGAACAAGCTAAATAAGTTGTAGTTTGAGCTAAAATAATTCTACTTTCGGGATATCCAATCACATTAACAGCTTGAAAGCAATTGTTAGCAATTACTAAAGCCGTTGGATTTGCATTTCCTATATCTTCAGATGCTAAAATTAATAGCCTTCTGGCAATAAAACTGGCCTCCTCTCCTCCATCAATCATTCGGGCTAACCAATACACCGCGCCATTGGGATCTGAACCTCTAATTGATTTAATAAAAGCCGAAATAATATCGTAATGTTGTTCGCCAGATTTATCATATAAAGCAAGGTTCTGTTGAATGTATTGTTTTACTAACCCATCTGTAATTATAATCTCAGATTCATTAATACAATTCACAACAATTTCTAATGCATTCAATAATTTTCTGCCATCTCCACCCGAAATCCTTAATAAAGCTTCGGTTTCTTTTAAAGTGATATTTTTTCTTTTTAGTGATTCATCTGTGGTAATCGCATTATTCAATAATTGAATTAAGTCATCTTTAGTAAGATGCTTTAAAACAACTACTTGACACCTTGATAGTAAGGCAGGAATAACCTCAAAAGAAGGATTTTCGGTAGTTGCTCCTATTAAAGTAACTATACCTTTTTCTACTGCATTTAATAAGGAATCTTGTTGCGATTTACTGAAACGATGAATCTCATCAATAAATAAAACAGGTTTTTCTTGCTTAAAAAAACCACCATCAGCGGATGCTTTTTCAATCACTTCTCTCACATCTTTTACTCCCGAATTGATAGCACTTAATGAATAAAAAGGACGTTTTAAAGTTTGAGTTATAATTTGTGCTAAAGTCGTTTTACCAACACCAGGCGGTCCCCACAAAATAATAGAGGGTAATAAATTTTGTTCAATTGCTTTCCTTAATGCAGCATTTTGTCCAATAATTTGCTCCTGACCAATATATTGTTCTAAACTGTTGGGTCTAACTCTCTCTGCTAAAGGCTGCATAATAATTTATTGATGATAAAGATACCATCTTTTAAATAAAGTAATTGCTACAAAATGTAGATATTGATACAAAAAATATTAATAAATCGCAAACACGTATATTGTGGCATAATAATTTCATTAAATTTACAACAATTAAAATACAATAATCATGAACTTAAAACACATCATACTATCAGCCTCTGTTTTAACAGTTGGTATATTAAGCATCAATGCCATAAAAAAAGGTGAACCAAAAGACAGTTTAGATAAACGCAAGTTTATTGTTACCATGACTGAAGTAAAAGAAGGTGCAGCTCCTAAAAAAGGGGTTGAAGATGAATTAGAATTTAAGAAGGGTAAATTTTTTAGTGATTTTTTATATGATAAGACTCAACAGTCTTGGACGAAATATGAAATTTTAAAAGATTCTACTTACACAGATGAAGACCAAAATGAAGGAACATGGACTGAAGCTGAAATATCTAAAACAGATGATACCGATCAAACTATTATTGTAAAATGTACAGTTGATAATTATGATATCAGTGGAGAAATAAAAATTACTAAAAAGGATAAACTAAAAAAGAAATACGAGTTTTCTGGAAAAGAAAAACCTAAGAAAAAGTAACATTAATCTCTTATATTTCAAAGCTTAAATTAATTTACAGCTTTTTTAATATTTTAAACACATTAAATAAAAAATTTACTATTACTATTACTATTACTATAAATTACACTTTTGCACTTTTCTAAATTTTATTCACAATCGGCTGAATTTATAATAAATAATAAAGAGACATTTAATGAAGATTTGAAATTTGTTGCTAAAAATGAAAAAGGATTAATTCTAAGCAAAATTGCCGAAAAAAAACGAATACATTTATGTTTTTTTAATCCTGAGACTCTTTAAAAAATAATGAAATTGAACTAAAATACCCCTCTGTTAATGGAGAAATTACGGGTTTCCAAGACCTTTTTTATTTAAAAAATATAATCTGTCTGTTTACTTCTTTGTTAAATAAAGATGACCAAATTTTCGCGTTGTATGTTACTCAATTTAATGAAAAAGGAGAAATAATATCTCCTGTCAAACAAGTTGATAATATAAAATGGGCAAATAAATCTTATTAATATAAATATCAAATCTCATTTTCTAGTGATAGTAGTAAACTATTAATATATCATAAGCTGAATGAGTATATTGGTAAAACAACAAAAAGTATTTTTGACCTAAAGATTTTAAATGAAAAAACAGAATGCGTTCTAGATAAAGAATTTAATTTACCTAATGAGACAAGTTTTTTTTGTCGCCTCTAATTTTTTATTAGACAAGAATAATAATATTAGTTTTATTGAAAAAGAATACCAAAATGAAGATTTTTATAATATTAGTGTTGTTTCTTTTAAAATGAATGAAGATAAATTAATTAGAAATGAAATCAAAATAGATGAAAAACGATTTCTTAATTTAGATTTACAATTAACAGCTAAAGATGATATATTACTAACTGGGGCATATGCAATTGATCAAAATTTCGGAGGATCATGGGAAGGAATTAGTTCATTAAAAGGCCTGTTTTGCTCTTTGATAGATTGTAAAACTAATAATGTGATTGTACAATACAAAAAGGACATCGATACTTTAATTGCCAACGACAAAAAAACTATTTTTTTGGGGAACGCTAATGGTTTTTCATTTATGGTAGAAGATGGTAAGCATCTGTACGGATATCGATTAAAAAAAGTATAGTTGTGTTTTTCATGTTTTGTGTTTTATAAAAAAGGCGCTACTTTTATTAAGTAAGCGCCTTTTAATATTATTTATAAAATTAACGAAATACTATAAGTGAATTACTTCACCATAAGCCGCTGCTGCCGCTTCCATAATTGCTTCGCTCATTGTTGGATGAGGATGAATTGTTTTAATTAATTCATGTCCTGTTGTTTCTAATTTACGAATCGCTACTATTTCAGCTATCATTTCAGTTACATTAGCACCAATCATATGTGCTCCTAACAACTCACCGTATTTTGCATCAAAAATTAATTTAATAAATCCATCTTTTGCTCCAGAAGCACTTGCTTTACCGGATGCAGAGAATGGAAATTTACCAACTTTTAAAGTATAGCCTTTTTCTTTCGCTTGTTTTTCTGTCATACCAACCGAAGCAACTTCTGGCTGGCAGTATGTACATCCTGGAATATTATTATAATCAATTGGCTCAGTATGAATACCAGCAATTTTCTCAACACAAGTAATACCTTCTGCTGAAGCAACGTGCGCTAAAGCTTGGCCTGGAACACAATCACCAATTGCGTAATAACCAGGTACGTTAGTAGCGTAATATTTATCAACCACAATTTTACCTTTATCTGTAGCAATACCAACACTCTCTAATCCTAAGCCAGTAATGTTTGCTTCAATTCCTACTGCTGATAATACAACTTCAGCTTCTAAAACAATATTGCCCGTTTTTGTTTTTACGTTTACTTTGCTGATATCGCCTTTAGTATCTACGCTCTCAACAGATGCTTCTGTCATAATTTCAATACCAATTTTCTTTAAAGACTTTTCTAATTGTTTAGAAACTTCTTCATCTTCAACAGGAACTATATTTGGCATAAATTCAACAATAGTTACTTTAGTTCCCATAGTTGCATAAAAGTATGCAAACTCAACACCAATTGCTCCTGAACCAACAACTACCATTGTTTTTGGTAATTTAGGTAAAGTCATCGCTTCACGGTAACCAATAATTTTTTTACCATCTTGTGGTAAGTTTGGCAACACGCGTGAGCGAGCTCCTGTTGCAATAATAATATGTTTAGCCTCAACGGTACTTACTTTACCGTCAGCTGCTTTTACTTCTACTTTTTTACCTGCTTTTACAGTAGCAGTTCCCATAATCACATCAATCTTGTTCTTTTTCATTAAAAATTGAATGCCCTTGCTCATACCATCAGCAACATCGCGGCTACGTTTAATCACAGCACCAAAATCAGCTTTGATATTATCTGCACTAATTCCATATTCTTTTGAGTGGTTTAAGTATTCAAATACTTGCGCGCTTTTTAATAAAGCTTTAGTTGGTATACAGCCCCAGTTAAGACAAATACCTCCAAGGTTTTCTCTTTCAATAATAGCTGTTTTTAATCCTAATTGAGAAGCGCGAATAGCAGTTACATAACCGCCTGGTCCACTTCCTATAACAATAACATCGTAGTTCATAGTGTGTGTTTTTTAAGTGGTGCTAATATAAAGTTTTTTTTAAAAGACTGAAAATTAAATATAGAAGATTTAGGGCATATTAACCCATAATAATTAAAAGCAAAAACTATTGAATCTTAAGCTTTAACCTGATTTAATCCCTAGAAATTATTGAAGTAGGCAATACAATTTTTTTGAAAGTAGAAGAATCAATTCCTTTATTATCAATTAAGTGTAATGCTAAGTTAGCTGCCTCAATTCCTATTTTTTCTACAGGCTGGGAAACAGATATAATATTAGGTTTTACAAAATCAAATAAACTAATATCATCAAAGGAAGCAAAATAAACCCCTTCTTTTTTAGCATCAAATCCAATTTCATTAAACACATTTAAACAAGCTGTTGCAATGTGATTATTTAATGTATAAATAGCATCTATCTTTTGCCCATTTTTTAAACGATTCGTTAATTGTTCTCTCAGATCATTTTGAATATTATCAAAAGAAATTTCTAATAAATTTTCATCATTAAATAAGATATCATACTTTTTCAAGGCATCTTTGTAACCCTTTACACGCTCTGTTAAGGAACTAATATGAGAAGGTGTTATATTTAACGCTAAAATATTTTTACATCCTTTTTTAACTAGTAATTCAGTTATTTCTAAAGAACCTTGGTAGTTATTAGCCACTACATAATTAGATTCGATATCCGTCAAATAACGATCAATAAAAACAATAGGAAAATTACGTAAACGTTCTTTTTTAAAATATTCTCCAGATGTATTTGTAGTAGCAATGATTAATCCATCAATCATATGTTGCTCCGCAAATAAACTGATTAATTTCTCTTCACGTTCTACATTTTCATCTGTGCTACAAATCATTAAATTATACCCTTTTGAAGCCAATTCCTTCTCAATATATTTTGCAATGTTCGAATAAAATGGATTGGAAATATCAGCTACCAACAATGCTATTAAATGACTCTTACCCGTTCTAAGTGCTCTAGCAAATACATTTGGGGTATATTCCATTTCACCAGCTTTTGATAATACCTTTTCTTGTGTTTTTTTACTAATACCATAAGCATCGCCTTTTCCGTTAATAACCATCGATACTAATGTTTTTGATACATTAAGTTCTTTGGCAATATCTTCTAATAATGTTTTTTTAATTCCCATTTTAGTTTATTTATAAACTTATCTAAACAAATATAATGAATTCTAAACTTATTTAGTTAAAGTAATAAATTGATTAGGGAATTAAGTGATCATCTAAATTAGATGTTGTATAACACATAAAATAGCTGGGTATGAGTTAGATAGAACTTCTTTTTGAATTTGCTCTTTACTAAACCACTCTACTCTTTCAATATTTTCTTCAAGCTGGGGCACCAAAAGCCCTTCATGTTTTGTGGACATTGCATACCAATATGTTTTTTTAAGTGCATAACTACCTTTATAAGCATAAATATGGTAAGTTGGGTCTAAGGTTTTGATAATTGTTAATTGAGTAATTCCACATTCTTCTTCACATTCTCTAATTCCTGCTTCCTCTGGTCCTTCACCCATATCTAATTTACCTTTAGGTAAATCCCAACGTTTCAATCTAAAAATGAATAAGTATTTATTATCTTTTTCTATTAAACCACCAGCGGCGTATATGTATTTAAATGCTTTTCTAAATTTTTCAAAGCCATTTTCTAAATTATCTGTTACAAAAGTTAATAAAGTGCTGTTAGTTTCGTGGGCAAATTTTTCGAATTCAGCTAGGATTTCGCCTTTCTTTAATTCATCTAAATTTTTAAATGACTGATTTTCTGTGCTTTGTTTTTTTTTCTGAAGGATGATTTTTTTCGACAAATAATATATAGTAATGTTCATAATTTGATGTGTTTAATACTTTAAATACTGCTATTTTTGACGCCCTATGACAATGATACCATTTGATGATGCGGCGCATAAAGTTGCCGAATTTTTATTACAAATCAAAGCAATAAAACTTCAACCTGAACAACCTTTTACTTGGGCTTCTGGTTGGAAATCTCCTATCTATTGCGATAATCGTAAAACATTATCATATCCTCAAATCAGAACATTTATTCGCCAACAGTACGTTAACGTGATTAATGAAAAATTTGGAAAACCAGATGTGATTGCAGGTGTAGCAACAGGAGGCATTGCTCAAGGCGCATTAATTGCTCAAGATATGGGTTTACCATTTGTATATGTTAGAAGCGAAGCTAAAAAACATGGCCTAACTAATATGGTAGAAGGTGTGGTTAAAAAAGATCAAAGCGTTGTTGTAATTGAAGATTTAATTTCAACAGGTGGAAGCAGTATTAAAGCAGTTGATGCTTTACGCGAACAAGGTTGTAACGTAAAAGGTATGGTTGCCATATTTACTTACGGTTTTAACGAAGCTACTGAAAACATGAAAAAAGCAAATTGCGCTTTAACAACTTTATGTGATTATGACACTTTAATTGAAGTAGCTTTAAAACATAAATATATTAACGAAGCAGATTTAGAGCCATTAAAACAATGGAGATTAAGTCCTTCAACCTGGAAACAATAATTCAATCTTCCATTGGCACACTTTAGTATATTGAGCGAAACACACACCGCACAATCAGCAACCGAGAGTTTGTTTGATTTAATGGGTGATTTCAATAATTTCAAACATTTATTACCCGAAGATAAAATTCAAGATTTTGAATGCACTTCCGAGCAATGCTCATTTGGTATTAAAGGATTAATGCCTTTAACGATAAAAATTAAAGAACGATTTCCAAAATCGCGTATCACATTTGAAACAACAGGTATTGCCAAATTTGTGTTCACACTTCATATTCATTTATTAGAAAATCAAAAAACGAATGTAGAGTTAGAAGGTGATATGAATCCTTTTATTAAGGCTATGGCTGAAAAACCATTAAGAGAATTGGTAAATACTATGGCTAGCAAACTAGCTGCTCTAGCTGTTTAGAATACTCTTATCTTCAACAGAAGAACTCATAAATCCTTAGTATATTTACTTTCTAATCACTAATTATGAATAAATTTAAAATCAATGTTACTATTCAATTATTGCCGACAAAATGTACGGCTGATAAAATTGAATTAATAGATAAAGCCATTGCTTGTATTAAAGAGTCTAAACTAAAACATTTGGTTTGTCCGTTTGAAACTGTTGTAGAAGGAACTTACGATGAGATTTTTGATTTAGTCAATAAAATTAGAACAACAACATTAAATAACGGTTGCGAAGAATTATTAATCAATATGAAAATGCATGCTGGTAATAAAGATTTATTTTTTGAAGATAAATTAGTAAAATACTCATAATCAATAAACCAATATTTTTACTAAGTGGAAAAGCATTTAACTCATCCTATATTTAAAACACTTGCTAATTGCGCTAATCAATTAGGCGTTGATGCTTATGTGATTGGTGGATTTGTGCGTGATATTTATTTAGGGAGAGAAAGTAAAGATATTGATGTTGTTACAATTGGAAAAGGCATTGCATTAGCAGAGTTAGTTCATAAACAATTAGGAGAAGAAGCTCACTTATCAGTATTTAAAAACTTTGGAACTGCTCAAGTAAAAATTAATGATTTAGAAATTGAGTTTGTTGGTGCTCGAAGAGAATCCTATAATCGTGATTCTCGAAAGCCTATTGTAGAAGATGGAACTTTAGAAGATGATCAAAACCGAAGAGATTTTACCATTAATGCTTTAGCAATAGGATTAAGTAATTCTAATTTCGGAAAACTACTAGACCCTTTTAATGGAGTTGGAGATATAGAACATAAAATTTTACGCACACCATTAGAACCTGAAATTACTTATAGCGACGATCCATTACGCATGATGCGTGCTATTCGTTTTTCTTCTCAATTAGGATTTACTATAGAAAAAACTTCGTTAGAAGCTATTTCTAAAAATAAAGAACGCATTAAAATTGTTTCAAAAGAACGCATAACAGATGAGTTAAATAAAATCATCCTCTCTCCTATTCCATCGGTTGGTTTTAAATTATTATCAGATACAGGATTATTGCAATTAATTTTCCCAGAAATGATGAAATTGCATGGTGTAGAAACCATAAACGGCAAATCACACAAAGATAATTTTTATCATACATTAGAAGTATTAGATAATACGGCTAAAAAGAGTAATAACTTGTGGCTTCGATGGGCTGCTATTTTACATGATATTGCCAAACCAGCTACTAAACGTTTTGAACCTGATCATGGCTGGACGTTTCACGGCCATGAAGATAAAGGTGCTCGTATGGTTCCAAAGATATTTGAAAGCTTACGTTTGCCTTTAAATGAAAAAATGAAGTATGTGCAAAAATTAGTGCTACTTCATTTACGCCCTATTGTATTAGCAAAAACAGAAATTACAGATAGTGCCATTCGTCGTATGTTATTTGAAGCTGGCGATGATATAGATGATTTAATGGCTTTATGCGAAGCAGATATTACTACTAAAAACCCCAATAAAGTAAAGCGTTACTTGCAAAACTTTGAATTAGTTAGAGAGAAACTAAAAGAACTTGAAGAGAAAGATAAAATTCGTAATTGGCAACCACCAGTTAGTGGCGAAGAGATTATGAAAACATTTAATTTGCCTCCTTGTAAAAAAGTAGGTGATTTAAAAAACGCTTTAAAGGATGCTATTTTAGATGGCATTATTCCTAACGAAAGAGAAGTGGCATTGGAATTTTTGAAAGAGAAGGCTAAGGAGTTGAATTGATTTTTTGATATAGGCTTGTCACTTCGAGCGGAGTCGAGAAGCGTTCTTGTGAGTAGTTTCATTTTTATAAGTAGCTTCTTCCACTAATTTTTTCCAATCAGAATGTATTAAAGCTTCTTTCTTTTTCACACTCCATTTTTTAATTCTTGTTTCCCATTCAATAGCCAGATTATAATCTGTAAAATAATTCACAAAAAACGAGCGTAAGGGGTCTACGGGAATAAGTATAAGAATCTTCTTTTATACCTTCGTTGTGTTGTTTTATTCTTTTTTCTAAATTATTGGTAACACCAGTATAATAGGTTTCATCATTGCATTTTACAATATAAACATATAAATATTTTACAGTCATATTTTATTTTATGCCCCCTTCTGTTCTCGACTCCGCTCGAACTGACAGTGCGTTTAAATCGTATGTTTGGTATCCGGTAACACATTACTCATGTTCCATTCTAATCGTTTCACGAAATCATTTTTTCTCACTTTACAATCTTTCATTTCGCAAATAGAACAAGACTTTGGTAAACAAGGATCGGCATGAATAAAAAATTCTATTTCATGACTAAATTCAGTAGTCGCTAATTTATCTAAATCATCTACTTCTTTGTGAGACTCTTCTAAAGTATAATACCAAGGTAAAGTCATATGGCAATCAACATGAACCACCGAGCCATATTTTACCACACGTAAATTATGAATATCAATCCAACTTGGATTACGCTTTGTGTTTAGTACAGAAATTAAATGCTCAATTTTTCCGTAATCAGCTTTATCCAATAAATTAAAAATAGATTCTTGTATTAACTTAAACCCTGTGATAGAAATAAAAATACCTAAGCCAATTGTAATCACATAATCTATCCAAAATAAATTTGTAAAGTAAATAACAATTAAGCCTAATACTAAACCAGCACTACTCCATGTATCGGTTAATAGGTGTTTGCCATCGGATACCATGGTTGATGAATTTAAAGCAGTACCTTTTTTTATTAATACACGCGCTAGTAAAAAATTAACTATGCCTGAAAAAAATGAAATACCTAAACCAATATCAATATTTTGCAAATCGTGGGGATTAAAAAATGCAGATATACCTTTAATAGTCATAGCTACGCCAGCTAGGGTTACCATTCCACCTTCAACACCTGTAGACAAAAATTCAATTTTCCCATGTCCATATGGATGATCTTCATCCTTTGGTTTAGCAGCATAGTATAAACTGTAAAGAGCAAATGAACCCGCTAAAACATTTACAATAGATTCAATAGCGTCTGTTAATATAGCGCTAGATTGTGTTAAATAATAAGCCAAAAATTTCAATCCCATCAACAAAACCCCCACTATTAAAGTAAGTTTCATGGTATTTATTTTAGTTGTACTATTATTCATTTTTTGCGATTGGTTAAATATACCTAAAAAAAATAGCTTGAGAATTCAAGCTATTTTTTTTAGGTAAACTTTATGTTTTTATTTTTTACTTAGTTTTTCATCAATTTCAAATTGTAACACTTCTTCTTTTAATTTTTCTGCATCAACTTCAGAAAATGTATTACGCCATAAAATATTCATTTTTATTTTTTGCATATCTTGAGCTCTACCACCTTCCATACGATTCCATTTTAAAGTGATTTTTTCTGATTTACCTTTCATTACAACAATAGGCTGTGATTTTGATTTTTCATTAGCAATTTCAGTTCCATCAGGCAATTTTACGGCAGCTCTGCTAGGTTGAATAACGCCTATTTTATCACCATTATATCTGCACTCAAATTTAACCTCTGTTAAATCTGATTCTTTTGTTAAACTAGACATTACGCAGGTAAAACCTCCTGATGTAAATTCATTTTGTGAAGCGGGTAATTGAAATTCTGATGTTTCAATACCTTTACCATTTGTAGGAATTTTATATACCCCATCTACAATATATGTGTAAGGAAATAAAAAATCAGGGCCTACTCCATTTACTACTCTAAAGTCTGATTCGTTAGGATAAACGTATAACCACTTTTCCTTAGGCTGAACTTCTTTAGATTCTAATTTAAAAGAACTCTCTTCTGGCTTATATAAAAGGATATCGTTTGTTTTATTGACAATCTTTAATTTAAATTTTGTCATTTCTTTATTAGAAATACCATTATTTGTACTAATAGACATATCATCACACTCCTTTGCAATATCTTTATAAAAAATATCCTTATAAGGCTTGTCTTTTTTTTGAGCGTTTACAGATAATCCTAAAGAAGCAAATGCCGCAATTAATAAAAATGTTTTTTTCATGATTTTAATTAAATAATATTTTTAAACTCAAATAACTTAGTAACTACACGAATTTAAATAAAATGTGGATAATAGAAGCATTATTAGAAATTAATTAAGCTGAGTTTTCATTTTTTAACTATTAAATATTCTAAAAAGAAAAAAGACATAAAAGCAAAAAACACTGCTAATTAGCGGTGTTTTTACTCTACTTTTTGTAGCCGAACGAATTAATTATCGAATTATATAGATGATTTTCATGCAGTTAAAAAACTAATGAACTACCCGCAAAACAAACTCAAAATTTAGGGTTAGCCTGTTTAAATCATAACCAAATTATTTAGTCGATTTCTGTTACTAAGTTAAATATTAACCGTAAATTTATAAAATAACCTAATTTTAACACAGCTTAATTCCCTAATTATAATACAACTCATAAATCTAATTATTACACAGCTTAAAAACCTAATTTACGCAATTGAGAATTAAAAAAAACTAACAATGGCAACACCAAGTGAAAAATTAGCTGAATCCCTTGAAGTGCTTAAAGAACTTCAAGATAAAGGGATAATGGCATTTAAATCGTCTGAATTAAGCCGAGTTCATAGAGAGCGTTTGTCGAAAAATGGTTTTTTAAGCGAAGTAATGAAGGGTTGGTATTTATCTGTACCCGAATCCGAACAACAAGGAGATAGCACCTCTTGGTATGCCTCTTATTGGCATTTTTGTGCAAGATATTTAGATGACCGATACGGCAAAACATATTGTATTTCTCCCGAGCAATCATTACAAATCCATTCAGGAAATTGGACTGTTCCACAACAACTAATAATTAGGTCAACGCAAGGGGTTAATTCTCAAACGCCATTACCACATGGCACATCATTATTTAGCATTAAATCTCCTTTAATTACTAACGCAGAAATGCAAGAAATAAATGGAATAAGAATTTTAACGCTTCCATCTTCTCTTATACATTGTTCGCCAACAATGTTTATTAAAAGTGCAACCGATATAAGAACTGCGCTTACAATGATTAGTAACTCATCTGAAATATTAAAGATACTTCTTGATGGAGGACATAGCACCATAGCAGGAAGGTTAGCTGGGGCTTTCAGAAATATAGGTCAGGATAGGATTGCTGATGATATTGTAAGGACAATGAAGACAGCAGGAT
>JBEIPP010000065.1:0-15942 GCA_040376995.1 Flavobacteriales bacterium | reverse complement strand
TGAGAGTTGAAAGCTTAATAAAACAGACACTTTTTTGACTGAAGCATAGTAACCACTATGATGAAGGAGAAAAAGTGGCAAAGAGTTCTGTTTTGAAGAGGTTTCAGCTCGTAATAGATTTTCTAATGCGTAATCTGGGTTAAAAGGGAGTGTTTTAAAATCAGTAAAATCCTTAGAGATTTAAACTCCCTTTTACAAATTAACACTCGTACTCAAAAACTCGCTCATTTTACACTTTTTTCTTCTATAAAATCCTTACCTTTAGGGGTTATTAATACATTATGAAGAAACTATCTTTACTCCTACTTTTGAGTATCATTTCAATTGCAAACCTTTCTGCTCAAAACGAATATATTGACTATCGTTCTTCAACCAACCCATTATATTGGAAAAACAGAAAACCATTTGCCGACTATTGGCAGCAAGATGTGCATTACACTATCAAAGCTATTTTAAATGATACTACAGACATCATTACTGGACACGAAGAATTAACCTATTGGAACAATTCGCCAAAGGATTTATATTTTGTTTACTTTCATCTTTATAATAACGCACAAACAAAAGACTCTTATCTAGCTGATTTATATAAGAATAATAATTATCATTTAAAGTTTAACAAATACCGTAATGAAGGAAAAGGTACAGAAGTAGTGAGTATTAAAAATGGTAATACTGAGCTTAAAACAGAATTAGATAACACCATAATGAAAGTATACTTAGAGCGCCCTTTGAAATCAGGCGAGTCTATTACCTTTGATTTAGATTTTAAAACCTATTACGCTAAAGAGGTTATTCGTAATCGAATGAAAATGTATAATACTTTTGGTAATAAGCATTATGATGTTACGCATTGGTACCCTCGTATTTCTGTTTACGATCGCAAAATGGGTTGGGATACTGACCAACATATGGATCATGAATTTTATGGAGACTTTGGTTCGTTTTATGTAGAATTTACAATCCCAAATAATTATGTATTAGATGCCACAGGTGTTTTACAAAATGAAAAAGAAGTTTTACCTGACACATTACGTCAAAAGTTAGACATTGCAAACTTTGCTAAAAAGCCATGGAACTCAGCTCCAAGCACAATCATTAAAAGAGATGGCAGCAATAAAACATGGAAGTTTTCCGCATTAAATGTTCATGATTTTGCATTAACTGCTGATCCAACTTACCGTATTGGAGAGTATATGTGGCAAGGCATTAAATGTGTGGCTTTAGTTCAAGAACCTCATGCGGCAGGTTGGCAAACATGTCCACAATATATTGCAAAAGTATTAGATGTCAATTCATATAACATTGGCCCTTATCACTATCCTAAAATGATTTGTGCCGATGCACAAGATGGTGTAGAATATCCTATGCTAACTTTAGATGGAGGATATGACCCTGAATATAGAGATTTACTAATTCATGAAATAACTCACAATTGGTTTTTTGGAATGGTTGGTAATAACGAAACCTATCGTGCCTTTTTAGATGAAGGCTTTACACAATTTTACACAGCTGATACGTATCAATTTATTGACGGACCAAATAAAATTGAACAAAAACCTAAAAGCAAATACGTTCAACGTTTTACTGAACAAAACAGAATTTTAGATGATCAAATCTACAATGGCTATATGAACGCTGTTACAGTTCGTGGTGAAGAAGTAACATTAAATACTCATAGCGACGATTATAATGGAGGTATTCGTCATGGAGGTGGTTACGCAGCTGTATACACTAAAACGGCAGTCATGTTAAAAAACTTAGAGTATGTATTAGGACGTTACATATTTGATAAGTGTATGCAAAATTATTTCAATCAATGGAAATTTGCACATCCTTATCCTGAAGATTTTAGAAACTCAATTATACAATATAGCGGGGTTGATTTAAATTGGTTTTTTGACCAATGGTTAGAAACCACTAAAAAAATTGATTACAAAATTGGTCGTGTAAAACGCGGTAAAAATAAAGGCGAATACTTAATTAAGTTTAAACGTAAAGGTGATATGCAAATGCCAATTGACTTTGCAGTGATTGACAAAAACGATTCGGCTTACATGTATCATATTGCTAATACTTGGTTCGAAAAACCGGTAAAATCAAATGTACTAACACGTTGGATCGGTTGGGGAAAAGTAAAACCTACCTACGTTGCTAAAGTTCAGTTAAATGCTAAATTAAAAAATGTAATCATCGACCCATCTCGTCGTTTAGCAGATGTGGATATGATGAACAATGTAAAGCATCATAGAGTTAATATAACATTTGATTCTAAAATTTACAATCCTTTAGATTGGAAACATTATGAAATTAAAGCTCGTCCAAGTTTATGGTACAATGGCTATGATGGTATAAAAGTTGGCGCTCACTTAAATGGAGGTTACATGAACACAAAACATGTATTTGATGTTACCGCTTGGTTTAGTACTGGTATAGGACAAGCCTATTTAGATAGTACAACAAAAATAAATAGTTATAATACATTTTCATTTTTATTAAACTATAAAACTTCAACAGCTAAGTTTATTAAAAAATCTAACATCTATCTTACCTTAAAATCATTAGATGGTTTAGAAAGTGGATTAATTGGTTTTGAAAAGAAAAGTAACAACGAAAAAAACAGAATTTACATTCAATACAAAGCAATGGTTCGCGATATGCCAAACGACTTAGTGTATTTAATTAACCAAAAAGAATGGCAAATTCAAAAAATGAACAGCTATTTAAATGTTGGTATTGATCATAATTATAATTACAACCGTGGTTCTGGTTTTATGAATTTAAACATGAGAGCAAGTGCTTTAACGCGTGATTACGATTATTCGAATTTACAATACACAGCCGTTAATAAAAATGACCTAGGTAAAATTAACATCAACACAAGAATATTTGCGCAGTTAGGTTTTGGAACCATGTTAGCCGACGAATCTATGTTATTTGTTTCCGGATCAAATCCAGAAGATTTAATGGACAATAAGTATACACGTTCAAACGGATTTATTCCTCCAAGTTGGGGTGAGTATGGTGCAATGACCAATCACTTTACTGCCGGTGGTGGTTTAAACTTAAGAGGATACTCTGGATATGTATTAGCTAGAAAAGATGAAAATGGTTTCATCGTAAATAATTATAAAGGAACTACAGGAGCATCTGCAAGTACTGAAATTGAGTTTGGCGAATTATTTAAATTCATGAATTTTAAAAAGCTAAATAACAGTGTTAAATTAATGCCTTACTTGTTTGCCGACGCAGGTGTTATAAATACAAATGCTCCTACTAAAGCAACTGTTATATCAGACGTAATGGTAGATGCCGGAGTTGGTTTTGCTTTAAGTATTCAAAAATGGGGCCCGTTATATGGAGTTAAACCATTAACCATTCGTTTTGATATGCCTCTATTTATTAATCGTTTACCATTTGTAGAGAAAGATTATTTCCAAACACGTTGGATGATTGGAATTAATAGAGCATTTTAATTTATGAATTCTTATAGACCTCGATTAGTAAATCTTTTAAAACAAATTACTTTTGTTTTTATACTATACATAATATGTAGAATTTTATTCTATTATTTTAACCGTTCTTATTTTCAAAATATTTCTTTTTCTGAATTAGGTTCAGCAATGTTTTTTGGGTTACGTTTTGATGCTTTTAGCATTGCTGCTACTAATGCTCTATTTATTATGATGTGTTCATTGCCATTTAATTTTTACTATTTAAAATGGTATCAAAAAGCAATTTCTTTTGTTTACATCATAACCAATAGCCTTGCCTTATCATTAAACTTTATCGATTTTGCCTATTTTCCATTTACCCAAAAACGTACAACTTATGATTTAGGGAATTTTATTTTCGGTGGGCAAACAGAGTTTACCAAACTCATTCCTCATTTTTTATCAGAATATTGGTTTGTTGTTTTACTATATATCATCATTGTATATTTTTTAATAAAAATTCATTTCAAAATCAAAAAAAATGAAAAACATGAAACAGTTCATTTTACTTTAAAAACATCAATTTTATATAGCCTACTATTTATTATAGTTTCATGCACAACTGTATTAGCAATAAGAGGAGGAATGCAAAGATCTCCAATATCAATGGTTGATGCCGCAAATTATAGCGATCCTGAATTTATTCCTATTGTAATTAACACACCTTTTTCAGTTATAAAATCGACCGAATTGCAAGAGTTAAAACCTTATATTGTTTTTTCTGAAGAACAGGCCAAACAGTATTACAATCCAATTCATGTAGCAGACACGGGCATTTTTAAAAACCACAACGTGTGTGTGATTATTTTAGAGAGCTTCTCGAAAGAATTTACAGGCATTGGAAAACGAATAAGCTACACTCCTTTTCTAGATAGTTTGATGACACAATCCATCGTTTACAATAATGGCATTGCCAATGGAAAAACGTCTATCAATGGTATCCCTGCTATCATTGCGTCTTTTCCCTGCTTTTTAGAAGATCAATATTTAAATTCGGTTTACAGTAGTAATAAATTAAACACATTGCCTAATTTACTAAAGGAGAAAGGTTATACCTCCGTCTTTTATCATGGAGGTACAAACGGAACCATGAACTTTAATTCATTTGCGCAACTGGCAGGTTATGACAAATACTTTGGCCGAACTGAATACAACAACGAAGAAGATTATGATGGACAATGGGGAATTTGGGATGAACCCTTTTTAAAGAAAACAGCTACAGATATTTCAAATTTAAAACAACCATTTTTCGCTTCTATATTTACATTAAGTTCTCATAATCCATATAAAGTTCCAGAAAAATATAAAGGAAAGTTTCCTAAAGGAAATTATGAAATTACCGAATCTATAGGATATGCAGATTATGCCTTGAAACAATTTTTTATAGATGCTCGCAAGCAAAAATGGTTCAACAATACATTATTTGTAATTACTCCTGATCATACAGCAATTTCTGATGATGCTTTTTATTCAAATACACTTGGGCAATATTCAATACCAATTATATTTTATAAAAGCGATTTAATACCTAAAGTAGTAGAACACACTGTACAGCAAATAGATATATTACCAACTATTTTAGACTATTTAAATTACGACAAACCTTATTATTCTTTTGGCAAAAGCATGTTAAAAGAAAGTCAACAGCCTGCTATATATTACAATAGCCCATATTTTTGTTGTGTTAAAGATAGTTTCATTTATATCATGAAAGATTCCATTTTTGGAGAAAAGCACAATTTTAAAAGAGATAGTGCTTTAAAAATTAACATTTACAAGCAAGGAAAAGAACAAGATTTATTAAATTTATGTAATGCCTATAAACAAATATATTCGAATGACGTTGCTAAAAACAAAACATATTTGGATAATAAAAAATAAAATAGAAAACTACGATTTAATTGTTATTGAAGAAGGGGCAAACGGATATGCACGAGCAATGAGCGCCTTAGACTGAAAAAATATTATTAATTGAAAAAAAGTATAGATGTTGCAGGGGTTTACGATGGCGCATTAACTTCTAAAACCTTATGGGAATATTCACAAAAAAAACATCATCCATAAGAGAATTGATTCCTAACTACAAAGTAATTTATGCGAATATAGTTACAACACTTAAAGAAGCAGTATTTGAGCATAAAACTCAAATGACAGTTCATTTAAATTTATTGCAAAAACAACAAGCTAATTTATTTTCTTACGAAAAAGGCACCGCATCATTTATCAATAAAAATATAATAGAAATAAAAAAAGAAGACGGCAGCATTAAACAAGTTAGTACTGATAATATTTTAATTGCAACAGGAAGTCGCCCTCGTTATTTACCTGATATTCCTATTGACGAAAAAATCATCATGACTAGTGATGGCGTTCGTAATTTAACAGAATTACCGAAAAGTTTAGTGGTATTAGGGCAGGTGTTATTGGTTGTGAATTTGCAACAATCTTCTCCAACATAGGACAAACGAAAGTTTACTTAATAGATAAAGCAGATAGAATTTTACCGTTTGAGGATGAGGATGTGGCTAGTTTAATTAGCGAAAGCCTTGAAAAACATGGAGCTACCATACACCATGGTTCATCTTTAAAACGAATGGAAATTAAAAACGGAAAGGTTGAATATGAATTGGAATACAAAGACGGCACCACAGAAATTATTAATGTTGATAAAGCATTAGTTTCAGTTGGTAGGGTTGCCAATGTGGAAGGTTTAGGACTAGAAAACGCTGGGGTAAAATTAAATGACAGAGAAAGTATTTGGGATGATGATACACAAACCAATATTTCTAATATTTATGTTGCTGGAGATGTTACTACCGAAATGGCTTTAGTAAACGTTGGAGAAAGAGAAGCAAGACACGCCTGTGGTAAGAATGTTTGGACCAACTATTAAACCCTTATCCTATCAAAATATTTCTACCATTATGTTCTTAAATCCTGAGGTAGCAAGCGTTGGAATGAGTGAGCAAGATTGCAACAAAAAAGGATTAGCTCATAAAGTCGTAAAATTAGATTACAGCACTAATGCACGAGCAATTGCGATGCGTAAAACAAAAGGGTTCTTTAAAATTATTGTGACTAATGATAATGGCATGAGAATACTTGGTATGCGTGCCGTTGGATAGCATGCAAGTTCTGCGATTCAGGCTGTTGCATACTTAATTCACACTAACCAAGGAATTAGAGAACTAGCTGATATGATGCGCCCACACCCAAGTATTATTGAAGGTGTGCAGGAATGTTTACGAATGCTGTTAGGTAAATCAATTTACAAACCATATATTTTTAAATATAAATTGAAATGTTATGTGTGCGAAAATAATGTATGAACACCTGTTGAATCGTTAGTTTAATTTATGAAGTATTTAAGAAATTAGTTGTCTTATTATACTTGGATGCTATAGCAATTCTATTAGCTCAATTAATACCAAAAATAGATAACTAATAATCCATTGCAATATTTACATTACTTCAATAATTACTAAATTTTTATGTATTTTTTGATTGAATTCAGAATAATCTGTAGATAAAGTTTTTTGTGCTTTATAAACTTCCGGATGAGAAAATAAAATTTGCATGACACTTTGCATATTTCGTATTTTAATTTTGGAAGATTCATTAACGTTTTCAATTAAACCTAATATATTTCCACTTTTATCAAAAACAGGTGCTCCAATACAACTATGCCCATAATATTTTAATTCTTCTACATTGTGATCATGAGGTGAATCATATTTTAAATCACCATTAACTGCTATAGATTCAAAATCATTATTGACCTCGTTCTTTTTAAGATAATAATAAATATAATCCTTTTCACTTTCAACACTTTTTAAATATTGATAAGCAAAAATAGTTTTCTGAAATTTATAATTTTGAGGATTAATAATCTTAAAAACGACGGAATTTTCAAAATCATTTTTAAGATAAATCTCAGCAAAAAAACGTTTTAAGGTATCATTAACATAAGCGGAAACAATAAATTTACTTGAAATATCAATGTTTTTAAAACAGCTAAGAACATATCCCTGTTCTCCTAACAACACACCTGAAAGAATAGCTTTTAAAGGATATTTTTCATCATTATAATAACAAAATTTTTTAGCAAGTAAATCAGCATCAACAACTTGATCTTGAGATTGTTTAATGACTAAATTATCAAACATAACCATACCATTATTAATAGTTAAACCAATTTTTTCGCCAAATAAATTTTCCATTTTATTAATCATAATAATTTTATTATTTATGATATAAACGACACTATCGTGAGAACAAGCAATCTTAATATTATTCCAATCAAATCCTTTTAAATGTTCAGAAAATCTATCATCAAAATTCATACTTTTTATTCCGTTTTTTTATAGCCAATATGAACCCTATTTTTAGAAATAAAAAAATAGTTAAAGTTATTACCATCTTTATAATTAAAAACAAATCCTGCTTTTGTATCTAATGATAAATAATTAGAATTTATATTTGTTTCTATACTAAAATTTAAAGAATCAATTTTATAATTTATAAACAAAGCAAAATCATTTTTTTCTTTATTCATTAATTCTAATCCTCCTATCCTAATTTTAGAGGATCTCACCGCATCTGAGTTTAAATACCAATTAGACGAATTGTCCGCAAACTCTTCTTTAAAAACATTTATTCCCCGTCCATTACTATTAAACTCCGTAAACTTTTTGTCTTTCAATTTTCCATTTTCATAGACTGAACTTTTAATCAATTTCCCTTCTGTGTTAAATTCGTTTTTTAAACCATTTAAAACCCCAACATTATTATACTCTGACTGGACTTTAAGAATACCATTACTATAATACCATTTACAGATACCTTTGTATTTATTATTATAATCCATCGTATCATTATTATTTATAATACTTCCTTCAAAATATTTATTCTTAGTATCAGAATAAAAAGAGCGATAGTAATCAAGCGTATCTGTATTTTGTCTGAAATAAAAAGCAGATTCCACGTATGTTAATTTTCCATTTTTATCAAAATAAGAAGTATTTTTAGCAACAACACTTTGGCTTTTAGAAGACAAAGAGAAAACGATTAAACTAAAAAAAAGGTGTGCTTTAAGCATAATTGAATATTTAAAAGCAAGATAATAAGTTTTTTAAACATGAACTATTTTTAGGGCAATTTGAGTATAATATTGGTTTGAAGGTTTAATTTTTTCTAACCACATAGAAACATAGTTTTATAGGTACTCTCATACAAAAAGGCTCTTTCAGGAAACATTACCAGAAGCGTCGCTTCCTCTATATGACCTTAAACACTTCTCATTCTAATTTATTCTTTTTTCGATGAACCTATGTGGTTAAATAATAATCAAAAATCATTACCTTTACAGCATGGAAAGTGTAAGACAAAGTAAAGTAGCTAAATTATTACAAAAGGAATTGGCAGAAATTTTTAGAGCTAATGCAAAAAAATTATTTAATAATGGCTTTATTACAGTGACTATCGTTCGTGTAAGTTCTGATTTAAGTTCAGCAAAAATATACCTAAGTATTATGGCTACTCAAGATGTAAATGCATTATTTAAATCTATTAATGATCAAAAACAACATATTCGTAAAATATTAGGTTTCAGTATTGGTAAGCAAGTACGAGTAGTTCCTGAATTAAATTTCTTTATAGATGACTCTTATGATTATGCCGAAAAAATAAATGCTTTATTTAACAAACCCATTTAACAAAAAAGTTAAACAATTATCCTCTTTTTTTACAAATAATTTATGAGAATTAACTTATTTCGTATAAAAAATCACAGGGAGTTGTATAAGTGTATATGCCTAATAACTATCCCAACTTTTCAAAATAATCTTTTTTGTATTGTGACTTAATATTTAAAATAAATCAAACTGTTTTAAATTCTATTTCTTTAAGTACTTTATAATTACTAACTACTCCATGTTGTAACTTTCTTTCTAAAACAGTAACATGACTACAGTTGAACTTTTCTGAAAAAAAATGTTGTTTAATCATTTCATAGCTTTTATTAAATCTAGTTCTCGATATGGTTTTAGCTAATGTAAGATGAGGTATAAATTCACGAATTCGAAGCCCTAATAAACTATGTAATTCATTATAAATTCTTACTATTTGACAAGAGTTTTCTATTTTTACATAAATAGTATTAGCCTCCTCACCGTGTTCAAAATAATCAAAGCCATTTAAATACACTTCAAACGAATTATTTTTAGAAAACAACTGTTGAAGTGCAACAAAACAACGTTCATTCACAGGTGTCATTGTATGAAATGACATTAATGAAATATGTGGTACCGAGTGTAAATTATAATCACTTAAGCCAACCGCCTTATGCAGCTTATATTTAAGTGATTTCACTTTGCTTTTAATCTCATCTGGTGGAGAGATAATTAAAAAATACTGATAAACAGTATCTAAAACAGGTTGTGAATGTTCTTTTTTAGCCTCAGAAAACAAAGACAACTGATTGTTTTGGGCATAAACAGCATTTTGATTTTTAGTATTCATGGCGACAATAATTAAATTAACAAAAATATTTTAATAAAATTACTACAAATTTAAACAACGTATTGCTATAATTTGTAGCATTTCATTTTTGACATGGAATTATTGTCGTGAATTATCTTAAAACATATTTAAAAATTTCATTAAATAATCCTTTTTTCTGTTAGGAACAGGTACTATAGAATCATCTTTCATTACCACATGTCCTTCCTCCTCTTCAAAACAAAATAAATGGTTCATATTGATCAGATAAGAATGATGAACTCTTAAAAAAATCTAACATTTATTAATTAATCATATATACAGATTTTAACAATTTACCAATCGGTTCCTGCATTTTGTATTTCAGAAAAGAATGCTATCTTTAATCAGTTAAAAAAATGACTTAGATCATATTTATTAATAAAACAATCCTATAACTTCGTTTCATGAATCAACCAGAAATAAATTTAAGTATTGCAGAAGTATTTGTAAGATGCTTTTTAGGTATCTTATTCGCCTTTCAAGGTTACGATAAATTATTTGTTGTAAGAATCAAGAATGTAGTAAATGCATTTCATAACGAAGCAGATAGAAAACATATTCCTGAATTTCTTTTAGTATTTACATCATATTTCACTTCTATTACAGAATTTGCAGGTGGAATTTTATTAATAACTGGTTTATTTCATCAATTTGTTCCAATTGTATTGGCTATAAATTTATTAGTAGTGGCATTTGCTTTTTCTTTTTTAAGACCAATGTGGGATATGCAACATGTATTTCCAAGAGTGATTTTATTAATTTTAATTTTACTTCTTTCAAACTATTTTTATTTCGGACTCGATACACTTATATAAAATAAACCAATTATAAAACCAAAATGACATGAAAACAATTTTAGTAGGAGTAGATTTTACCAAATCAGCTGAAAACACCATTAAATATGCTATTGAAGTAGCAAAAAAATCTGAGGCTAAAGTATTATTGTTTCATGTCTTAACAGCTCCAGTTGTTCATACTACATCAGGTTTAGTATTTATAGACGGCGAAAGTTTCGCAAACAATGACAAGAAAAAGATGGAAGAGTTGCAAAAACAACTTTCACAAAAAAATCCTAAAGTTAAAATTGAAATTGAATTAACTTATGATAGTATAAGAGAAAGAGTAAGTAAACTTTATAAAAAAAATAAGATTAATTTAACGGTTTTAGGTCTTGAAACAAAAAGTAAGATTTCGAAATTCATATACGGCACAACAAGTGCTGATTTAACAGGAAAAATTGATTGCCCAATCATTACTGTTCCAGAAAAATACAAGCATCACGAAATTAAAAAAATATTAATAGCTATTGATAATAAAGAAAGTATTAGTTCAGGTTTATCAAAACGTATTCATTCAACTATTGATTTTATTGGAGCAAAAGCTGAATTCGTGCATATTAAAACTGAAGATGAATTAGAATTAGGAGAAAAAAACAGACATCCTTTTCCTATTACTAATATCAAATCATCCAATTTTCAAACAGGAATTAGTAATTATGCAAAAAAATCAAAAGCAGATGCGATTATGTTAATTAGTCATAATTACAGTACTTTTCACAACTTATTTATTGACAGCAACTCTAAGAAAATTATTTTATCGTCAAATATCCCAGTAATATCAATTCATAAGTAATACAAATATAAATTAATGCTTAGAAATGTATTTTTTTTATATATAATTTAAAATTATTATCCAAAATTCTCATTAGTGTAGTACAACTTATAAAATTTCAAGCCTTTATCTTCATCATAACCTTTTTCTACATAATCATGTCTTCCATGAACATAAACATGAAAATTCTTATCCAATTTTACCACACTCTTCATGAATTTTTGATTTTTCTTAACGGCAGTTGGCGAAATTTCAAAATCATCAATTGCCGTTAAATCCATTTTATCATTATAAGTTTGACGATATTCTCTAAAAGCTTCTTTTAATTCTGGTTGAGGCAATATTTCTTTTTCAAATTCATTAATATCAAACTTGTCTTTCTCTTTAAAAAAACTTGTGCTTTTATTTAACATCATCATTTGATCTTGTTTAGTTACATTATTCCCTTCAGTTAACACTTCTTCACAAAATCCTTTACAAGTATCTATAAAATTGGAAGTGTGGAAATAAGCATTTTCCTTCATTTTTGTATTCAAGAAATCTTCTACCCAATAAAAAGCACAATCGGCTATCTTGTTATTTGTATCTACGATACTTACCTTATAACCATTCTCAACCTCTGTATTAAAAATAATGCATCCTTTATCTAATTTATTGATATTGATTCCATTATCACATTCAACATCAAAATTATCCATGTGTTGAAATACTTTTAAATATGTGTCTTTATTTTCAGTTTTAAATAAACCAATAGCATCACAAATTACTCCGTCAATATTGCAATCTCTGAAATAACAAGTGTAAAATTCGCCACCTTTAATTTTTGGATGCATAGATTGATTATACAAATGTTCAGCAATATGCTTACTGCTATCCATAAACTTACCTTGAGATGAAAATACATCTGCCACATAACTTTTTACATCATGATAATGCATTTCATTCTTTGATTTAAACTGATAATATATATCTGTTTTAAAAGGTGAAGTTAAATAACGCATTACCGTATCTTTTAAAAAGTCGTCGCTAATTTGTATTTGCTTATCGCTAAGCGTTAATTCTTCTCCTAATCCCTTATTCCCTACATAATGTATCACAAAATGTGTTAATTCCGAACGTGTAAAATCTATCATGGCACAAAATCTGTTTAAAATTGAATCGTAAATGTAACTTTTTACTATTGCCTTGAATTAACAAAGTTTAAACAAATAATTAATATTACTAACGGACATTATTCGTTACGATCTTTATCATTATTCTCAAAATTTACCCTTAAATTTGCTTACTATGCGATACAAATTTATAAAACCTACACTACTAATATTAGTAATTACTCTTTGTTCATTTACTTTTTTTCAATTCGAAAAAAATCAAATATTACAAGATATGCTCATGTCTGTTTTAAACCAAGCTCATTACAGCCCCTTAAAGGTAGATGATGAATTTAGTGAAAAGGCATATAGCTTATACTTAAAAAGAATTGATATCAGTAAAAAGTTTCTACTACAAAGTGATGTAGATGCTTTTAGTAAATACAAAAAAAGTATTGATGATGAAATTAACAATGGCACATTTGATTTTTATAAATTATCTTCTGAAATAATTGCTAAACGTATAAAAGAAAAAGAAGATTGGGCTAAAGAAATATTAGCTAAACCTTTTGATTATACTATTGATGAAGAATATGAAACCGATGGTGAAAAAGCAAAATATGCCGCTAACGAAGAAGCTTTAAAAGTTGAATGGACAAAAATGCTGAAATATCAAACACTTACACGTTTGGATGAAATGTTAACTGGACAAGAAAAAGCGAAAGCTAAAAAAGATTCTGTATTTACTGAAAAAACGTTTGATAGTTTAGAAGTAGATGCGCGTAGAAAGACATTAAAAGCTAATATTGATTGGTTTAAGCGCTTAAATAAAATTACAACTAGAGATAGATTTTCTACTTACATTAATACAATTACTGGATTATATGACCCTCATACTGAATATTTTGCACCAAAAGAGAAAAAGAAATTTGATCAAAGTATGAGTGGTCAATTTGAAGGAATAGGTGCTCGATTACAATCTAAAGAAGGTATCTTAAAAGTATCAGAAGTTATTGTGGGGTCTCCATCATTTAAACAAGGCGAATTAAAAGCTGGTGACGAAATTCATAAAGTAGCTCAGGGAGCAAACGAACCCAAAGATATTACAGATATGGATATGGAAGATGCCATTGACTTAATTAAAGGTAAAAAAGGTACTGAGGTAAGATTGACTGTAAAAAAACCAGACGGTTCATTTAAAGTAATTCCCATTATTAGAGATGTGATTGAAATAGATGAAACTTATGCAAAATCAGCTATTTTAAATAATAAGAAAAAAATTGGTTATATCTATTTGCCAATGTTTTATGCTGATTTTACTAGAAATGGTGCTCATCGTTGTTCTGCTGATATGAAAAAAGAATTGGAGAAATTAAAAAATCAGGGGGCCGAAGGTATAATTATTGACTTACGTGATAATGGCGGTGGATCTCTGCAAGAAGTAGTTGAAATGGCAGGGTTATTTATTCCTCGTGGACCAATTGTTCAGGTAAAAGATAAAGCTGGAAAAGTATATGTAATGGAAGATAAAAATTCTGATGTAACTTGGGATGGACCGTTAGCCATTATGATTAATCATGGAAGCGCTTCTGCTTCAGAAATTTTAGCAGCGGCTATACAAGATTACAAGCGTGGGGTTATTATTGGAACTCAAAGTTTTGGTAAAGGAACAGTACAATCATTTTATAATTTAGATCAATATTTATTACCTCAATTTGATACCATTAAACCTTTAGGTGAAGTTAAAATTACTAATCAAAAGTTTTACCGAATTAATGGTGGAGCTACGCAATTAAGAGGTGTAATGCCAGATGTGGTTTTACCTGATCCATATGCTTTTATTGATTTAGGTGAAAAAGAATTAGATTATCCAATGCCTTGGGATGAGATAATAAAAGCTAACTATGAAGAATTTACATCTATAGATTATACTAAAGTGAAAAAAGGAAATGCTGAAAGATTAAAAACAAGTGCTTCTTTTAAATTAATTGAAACAGAATCCAAAGAATTAAAAGCTAAAAAGGATGATACAAAATATAATTTAAAATTAGAAAAGTATAGGGCTGAACAAAAGCAGTTGCGTGAGCAGTACAAAAAATACGATGAGTTAAAAGTTGATATTAAAGGCTTTACTGCTGATTTACCTAATTACGATAAAGAGGTCTTAAAAAATGATACCACAAAATTAAATAGAGAGATTAAATGGACAAAAAACATTCAAAAAGATAATTACATATTTGAAGCAAGTAATGTTCTTGGTGATCTTAAATAGTTAACAATATGAAATAGCCATGTTTGCCTAAACACAAACACATTCCGATAGCTATCGGGAGACTAGAAACTGCTTATACCACCTACCAGTCGGCAGACAGGTATGGCAATAAAAAAACAAATGTTAAAATAGTAAGCGTTGCTTGCGCAAAAGCTAAATAATTAATAAGTCCTAATATGTTAAAAGGTACCAAGCTCTATTCAATTTTTAATAATAAATGTCCTAAATGTCATCAAGGAGATTTTTTTGTAACGAAGAGTCCATATAAAATTGATTTTATAAAAATGCATGATAAATGTTCGCATTGTGGAGAAAAATTCAATAAAGAAGTTGGATTCTTTTACGGAGCGATGTATGTAAGTTATGGTGTTAATATTGGTTTGGGTATCGGATTATTTATTTTAATGGTACTACTTTTAAAAACCGGATTATTAACATACTTATTTAGTTTTTTAGGCTTAGTGATTATTTTATTTCCTTGGGTAATTAGAGTATCAAGGCTTATTTACATCAACATATTTGTAAAATTCGATCCTTCAAAAAAATAATATTCAATTATAAACAAAAAAAAATCCCATACTCTTTTGAGTAGGGATTTTTATTAAAATTATATATACTAAATTAAGCTAATTTAACGTTAACTGCATTTAATCCTTTTTTACCTTCTTGTACATCAAATACAACGTTATCGTTTTCGCGAATTTCTTCTTGTAAACCTGTTGCGTGAACAAAAATTTCTGTTCCGTTATCTTCTTTGATGAAACCGAAACCTTTTGCTTCGTTGTAAAATTTTACTACTCCATTTTTCATTGTTATATATTTTTAATTATTGTTTTTAATTGATTAAGCTAACTTAACGTTAACTGCGTTTAATCCTTTTTTACCTTCTTGCACGTCAAATACAACGTTATCGTTTTCGCGAATTTCTTCTTGT
>JBEIPP010000055.1:0-17978 GCA_040376995.1 Flavobacteriales bacterium | reverse complement strand
TTGAAAGCTTAATAAAACAGACACTTTTTTGACTGAAGCATAGTAACCACTATGATGAAGGAGAAAAAGTGGCAAAGCGTTCTGTTTTGAAGAGGTTTCAGCTCGTAATAGATTTTCTAATGCGTAATCTGGGTTTAATACTAAATGGCGATTGCGTGTAGAGGGTGGGTATGAAGCTAATCCTAATTTATTATATTTTGGTGAGGGTGAACAATCTTTAAACGGACTTCAATACTACGAAAATAATGATAGTTTAAAGAGTTTAGTAACTAATGCTTCTTATAGATTATGAAAAATCACTAAAAGGTACAAATGATTTTTATAATACTTATTTTAAAAAGGAAGCTGTTTTAAATATTAGTGGAGAACGCTCTTTTTTAGATGGAAAATTTAGAACATTAGTTGGTTATGAAGTAGCTTATGTAGATTTTTCTTCCTTTGTAGCAGGTAAATCATTGACTCAGCAAGATTATGATTCGAAAAAAATAACAGGTTTAGGAAAAGGCATTGTTACGATTGAGCAACTGGGTTTAATATGGGATACAAGAGATTTAGAGACAGATCCGAGTAACGGTATTTTTGCTGAATTAACAAATGAATTGTCTTTAAAAGCTTTAGTCTCAAAATACGATTTCAATAAAACATATTTCCATTTTAATTATTATAAAAAGTTATTTCCAAACCAATTTAAAAAATTAGTTTTTGCAAGTAGAATAGCTTTTGGATATATATGCTTTGTAGGCCATTTTTTTTTAATACTTAACGTAGCTTTATTAATAAAAAAGCCATTTTCCAAATAGCTATCAGGAAAATGGCTTTTAAATGATTTCTTAATCTAAACTATCTTCAATGTCAATCAATGGTTCTTCGATGATTTCTTTTTTCATCGATTTTTTATGAATAGATAATAAAATAGCTGGTAATAAAATAATGTTTGTAAACATCGATATTAATAAAGTGATAGACATTAATACGCCTAATGCTACGGTACCGCCAAAGCTTGATGCAGAGAAGATAGAGAAGCCGCAAAATAAAATAATAGATGTGTAAACCATGCTTAAACCAGTGTCTTTAATGGCAGCTTTAATTGCTGCGGCAGCACCAGTATTATGTTTCTTTAATTCTTGACGGTACTTAGTTAAAAAATAAATGGTACCGTCGCTGGATATACCAAAGGCTATACTAAATATTAAAATAGTGGATGGTTTAAATCTAATGTCTAAAAATCCCATAATACCTGCTGTAATTACTAATGGGATTAAACATGGTAATTTTGATAATATGATGATTCGTACCGAACGGAATAAAGCAATACCTACAATGGCAATTAAAATAATTTCAATAATTAAACTTTCAATTAAATTAGATAATAAGTAATCATTGTTTTTTAAAAACACCAAACTATGCCCAGTTAAACTTACATGATATTCTTCGGGGCTAAAAATCGAATCAATTTTAGGACGTATAATTTCCATCAATTCCTTCATTTTTTTAGAACCAATATCTGCTACCTGATAACTAATACGGGTTGTTTGCTTTGTGCTGTCAATAAATTTGGCAAGCTTATTATCTTGCCCTTTTAAAGATCCTTTGTATTCTGATAAAGTTTTTAAATCTGAAACTCCTGGCATTTTATAATACTTAGAATTACCATCATTATAGGCTTGGTACGAAAATTTAATAGCCTCAACCACAGATATTGGTTTTGAGAAAATAGGATAATCTTCAAATACTTTTTGCATGGCTTTAATTTTATATAAAGCTTTAGCATTGTTTGCAAATAATCCGTTTTCTTTTTTACTATCAACTGATATTTCAAAAGGTAATACGCCATTAAAGTTTTTTTCAAAAAAATGTAAGTCGGTATAAATTGGGTCTTTTTTAGGTAAATCGTCTACCACAAATCCATTCATGTCTATAAAACTCATCCCCCAAAAACAAATTACTGTAATTACTGCAGTAGTTATATAAATGGCCGTGCGACGTTTTTGTACTAAATGGTTAACCATATCTAAAGCCTTATTAATAATCTTTCCGTCTTGATGTTTGGTGTGTTTTGCTTTTGGAGTAGGTAGCGCAAATAAAATAACAGGCACTAATATTAAAGTGATAAAATAAGTAGCCATTACACTTATAGAGGCTACAAGTCCAAACTCCACTAACATGGAACTTTTTGTAAAATACAATACGCCAAAACCAATGGCCGTAGTAATATTTGCTAAAAACAAAGTAACGCCAATAGTTTCGATACTACGTGTAATGGCTTTTATTTTGTTGCCATGTGCCACAAATTCGCTTTGGTATTTGTTTATTAAAAATATACAATTTGGTAAACCAATTACCATAATTAACGGTGGTATTAATCCCGATAAAATAGTGATTTTATAACCAAACATAAACATAATTCCCATCGACCAAAGTACGCCAATAGCCGTAATGATTAATGAGAAAAATACCACATTACCTGAACGAAAGAATACCCATAAAATAATTGCTGTAACTAAAATAGCTAGTATTAAAAACAAGGTCATTTCATGCGATACCTTGGTCATTACCTGAGAACGGATATAAGGCATGCCTGAAAAATGCATTTCAACATTGTGTTTTGCTGAAAATTCTTCGGCTAATGTCTTAATCTGTGCAACAATTTCTAAACGGCGTTTTGAGTTTAAGTCCTTTTTAGTAAAAGTAATAGCCATTACATTGGCACCCGTTTCCTTATTATAAATAATGCCTTGGTAAAAAGGTAGGGCTAAAAATTCAGCTTTTATACTATCTACTTCTTGCTGATTTTTTATTGGGTTTTTAATTAATGGTACAAAGTCGAATTTTTCAAGACTATCGTTTTTTACAATCTTATATACGGTAGGCACTGACATTAAGTCTTTGATGCCTTGTATGTTTTTGATGGTGGTACTTAATTTATACCAGTCGTTAAATTTTTCGTATTGAAATAGATTTTTATCCTCAAATCCCATTACCATTACATTACCGTCTTCGCCAAAATGTTTTTTGAAGCTTTGGTATTCAATAAAGGTACTATCGGTATCAGGAAGTATTTGAGCAAAATCATATGATAATTCAACTCTAGAGGTTTGCCAACCCATAAAAATTGTAATTAATAAAACAACGCTTGTAAAAATTGCTTTATTTCTTAATAGTAAACCCGAAAAATATTTCCACATAATATGTAATTGCTTTTAGTAACCTGTTCGTTTTTATAAAATTAGCATTAACATCAAAACTAAATTTGAGAAATGGCATGAAAAATTCAAAAACGTTAAAGTTAATGATAAATTGAAATTATTTTGGAAAATTGTTTGCATGATTTAAACATTAGTTAACAGATGTGGGAGTTCATAAAAAAACGAGGCTATTTAATTAAAACAGCCTCGTTTTACCAAAATAAATGATTTATTTAGTGTTTAGTTCTTTTTTTACCTTTTTAAGGTTTAATAAGTTCATTGGATTGGTTGTGAAATCCTTAATGTTTTTTTGCACTAATCTAATAACTTGATCGTAATATAGAGGAACAATTGGAGCATCATCAATCAACATTTGATCCATTTGTTGATATAATGCATTTTTTACTTCACGATTTTGTTCACGAATTACTTTGTTAAATAATACATCAAATTCTGGATTTTTATAATGTGTGTAGTTTGATCCAATAGGAGCAAAGTTTTTACTATAAAATAAACTCATAAAACTTTCTTCATCGGCATAATCGCCTACCCATGATTTTTTAAAGAAATTATATTCGCAACTTGCAACTGCTTGTCTTAATACAACTGGCTTATCAACACTAATTTTTACATTAATATTGTTATCTGCTAACTGAGATTGAATAAATTCTGTTTGTTCTAAGTAATTATCAGTGGTGTGTAAGGTAATTTCTGGTAAACCTTCACCATCTGGATATCCAGCTTCAATTAATAACTGGCGCACTTTTTCCGGATTGTAAGTATAGCCTTTTACTATTTTTTCATTGTAAGAAGGCAATCCATTAGGAATAAAACCAGCAGCTGCTGGATAACCAACATTGTTTCTGAAATACTGCACTAGTTTTACTCTATCAAAGCCATAATTAATGGCTTTTCTTAAAGCTTTTGTTTTTAGTGGAGATTTTTTAACGATATCAATATTTTCATCAATTAAAATCCCTAAATAATCTGTTTTTAAGAAGGTTTGTTTTTGCATCATAAACTTCTCGGCATAAACAGCTTTTAAATTACCATATTTGTCTAATACTTCATTAATATTAAACGCATCAGCTCCACTTAACATATCATATTTCCCATTTAGTAATTCCATAAAAGCAGTTTCTCTATCTTTCACAAACGAAATTGTTACAGCATCTAAATATGGTAAGCGGTTTTTTCCATCAAACTCAAAGTAATTTTCATTCTTAAGTAAAACTAGTTTTGTCCCTTCTTCCCATAATTTAAATTTAAACGGACCAGTACCCACTGGGTTTCTTCTAAAATCTTGCCCATAAAAATCAACGGCTTCATATGGTATAACCGAAAAGTATTTCATAGTTAAAACGTCTAAAAACGCGCTAAATGGTTCTTTTAGGTAAATAATAAAGGTTGAGTCATCAGTTGCCATAAAACCTTTATAGCCTGTTTTTTCTGTTCTATCAATATTAGGCAATAAGGATACGGCACTACTTACGCGAGCGTCATACAATCTATTAAAAGAAATTACAAAATCTTTGGCTGTTACCTTTCTTCCTTTTCCACTTTCAAAACATTGATTATCGTGAAAAAAAACATCGTTTCTTAAGTTAAAAGTATATGTTAAGCCATCTTCGCTAACAGACCAGCTTTTTGCAATACATGGCGTTAGTTTTAAAGAATCATCTAATTGCACCAATCCATTGTAAAGTTGATTAACAGGCCAAATAACTTCTGTGTTATTAGCCGAAGCAGGATCTAGAGTAGATACTCCCGCCATTTCGTTATAGTTAAAAACAGTTCGTTTATCTTCGTCTTGTTTCGAGTCAGAGCAAGTAGTAGTAAGGACCAATATAAATAGGCACCATATATTTAGCGTAACAAATTTCATGGAATGAATCATTGTTTTTTTTGTTTAAGGAGTACTTAGTATCAATATTAAGCAAATAGGCCCTTAATTTTTCAAACTATTTCAACAGTTTTTCACATTAGTGTGTCAATTCTCTTAAATTGCATAAATTCGTGTTCTATTACTAAAAACACTTCTTAAAATGAAAAAATATTTTTTATTAATTCTACTATCTTGCATTACATCTATTTACTTTAGCCAGGAAGATGGATTAACTAAAGTATCTCCCGAGGCAGCAAATTCTAAACTAAAATTAGGTAATTACGAAGATGCATTAATAGATTACCTTCAATTATTGAATGATGATCCAAGAAATGAAACTTACAATTATTACGTTGGGGTTTGTTATTTAAATAATTATATGAATAAGGCAAAGGCAGTTCCGTATTTAGAAATTGTTGTTCGTAAAGAAAAACATGACCCTAATGCAGATTACTTATTAGGAAGAGCTTATCAATTTGCTAACCGATTTGATGATGCAATAACTATATTTAAAAAATTTAAACAAGACGCTAAAGGAACCGTATTTAATTTAGTGGATGCTGATTTACAAATACAACATTGTATTAATGCAAAAGAGTTAATGAAATTTCCGGTAGATGTGATATTTCAAAATTTAGGATCTAATGTGAATTCAGAATACAATGATTACTATCCATTTGTAACATCCAACGAATCGTTTTTGATTTATGATACTGATCGTCCTGATAAAAATGCTGAGAAAATGGAAAATGGGAACTATAATAATTCTATTTATATTTCTCGTGTTGTAAATGGTGAATATATGAAAGCTAGCCCAATTGGTGCACCTATTAATAATGGTAATGAAGGAATGGAAGTTATTGGATTAAGCGAAAATGGAGAAAATATTTTATTATACCTTTCAGAAGGTTTGGGAAAAGGAAATATATTCATTAGTAAATTGGATGCAAAAGGAATGTATGGTAAACCAGAGAAATTAGACGCTAAAATAAATTCTGGTGGTGACGAAATTGCAGCCTCAATCTCTGCAGACGGAAACACATTGTTTTTTGCGAGCAGCCGCAAAGGTGGAGTGGGAGGAACTGATATTTACATTTGCAAAAAGATTGGAAAAAAATGGTCGGACCCCAAAAATGCTGGACCGGAAATTAATACACCATATGACGAAGATTTTCCAAACATTTCTCCAGATGGGAAAATATTGTATTTCTCCTCAAGAGGTCATACAAGTATGGGTGGACATGATATTTTTAAATCTAACTATGACGAAACAACTAGTGTTTTTTCAAGCCCTAAAAATCTAGGATACCCAATCAATACAACAGATGATGATATGAATTTCCGCATTTCTAAAAACGGGAAATATGGATATATAGCTTCAGCTAAAGCTGGAGGCCAAGGAGATTTTGATATTTACCGCGTTACATTTAATGATGTGGAAACAGATTACTCAGTTGTAATTGGAGAATTTTCTACAAAAGATAATGTAGAGATAAATTATGCTGATGTTTTTATTTCAGTAAATAATAATATATCAAAAGAATTAGTAGGAAATTATTTACCAAACCCTGCTAATGGTCGTTTCGTTGTTATTTTACCGCCAGGAAAATACCAAATGACAATTGATGCACCTGGATTTAAATCAATTACAAAAAATATTGAAGTGTTTGATAAAGTATCTTATCAAGCAGAAATCAATATGAAGATTGAATTAAGCAAATAATTTTTTAATAGCGGTACTCTGTGGAATTCTCGTCAAAATTAATAGAACAAGCTGTTAGTCATTTCTCTAGCTTACCAGGTGTTGGTAAAAAGTCGGCCTTACGCTATGTGCTTCATTTAATTAAACAAGATGAACAAGATATTACAAATTTCTCGAATGTATTAAAGGCATTAAAACACGATTTAAAATTTTGTAAAAATTGTCACACCATTTCCGATCATGATATTTGCGAAGTATGCTCAAATCCTATACGAAATCAACAATTGGTTTGTGTTGTGCAGGATTACAGAGATGTTATGGCTATTGAAAATACAGGATTGTATAAAGGCGTATATCATGTATTAGGTGGATTAATTTCTCCAATGGAAGGAATTGGACCAAGTAATTTAACAATTGATTCATTAGTCGCAAAAGTAACACGACAAGAAGTATCTGAAATAATATTGGCTTTAAATGCTACTATGGAAGGAGAAACGACTAGTTTCTTTATATTTAAAAAATTAGCACCGTATAATTTAACTTTATCTGCTATTGCTCGTGGCATTGCTGTGGGCGACGAGCTAGAGTATACTGATGAAGTTACTTTAGGTCGTTCTATCATTAATCGCATTCCATACAATAATAGTTTAGCGAGGTAATTTTTTCATATTTATTTATGGAATTTTTAATTTCTATTCATCTCAATAGAAATTAAAAATTCTATCTTATGAAATATGTTATCCTACTTGCTTGTTGCTTAAATATATTTACAGCAAAAGCTATCGAATCAGAAAAAACAGTAAAATCAAAACCCGAAAAAATTATTGTATACACTCAAGGCGCTCAAGTTCACCGAAATGCATTGGTTAATTTGGTTGCAGGGCAAAACACGCTTATTTTTTCTGGATTAGAAAATTGTATTAATCCTTCAGCTATTCAAGCATCAGGTAATGGGAATTTTATAATAGCAGATATTCAACATGAAGTACATTATCCAGAATTCGATAAAGCAAAATTAAATGGAGATGTCCGTTATAAAAAATTATTAAAGAATGTAAATGATAGTTTAAAGGAACTTAATTATTTGATTGAAGATATCACTTTAAAATATGATGCATTATCTACTGAAAAGAATGTGTTACTAAATTATACTTTATATAAAGGCCAATCAAAAAGAGATAGTATAGCTTCATTAAAAGAAGGTTTATCTTATCTGCGAGAAAAGTTATATAACATTAATGCAGAACAATTAAAATTAAAGCGTGAAAGAGAAAAGTTAGAAGCTAAAAAAGTAGTTTTAAACGAACGTATTGTTAATGTGAGCAATGAATTAGCTAATGAGAATAATACGGGTGAAGTAGAAAAAGTAGATTATAGAATATTAGTGCATGTTATTGCCGACCAAGCAGCTCAAGCAAGTATTAATTTAAATTATTATATCACAAATGCAGGCTGGACTCCTTCTTATGATTTACGAGCAAATACAAGTGATCAAAATGTGAAGTTAACCTATAAGGCACAGATTCATCAACAATCTGGTATTGATTGGGGAAGTGTAAAATTGGTGCTTTCTACAGCTAATCCAAATCGTTCATACGAATTACCTGAGCTGTCGCCTTGGTATTTAGGCTATACAAACTACAATTACAAAACTAAAAAATTAAATTATGGTTCAGTTCTTTCATCTAATTCTTATCTGGAACAAGCAGCAAAAAGTAGTGCTGATATGGATTTAAATAAAGAAGTTGTTGCTCAAAATGCGTATGATTATACAACTGTAAGCGAAAATGTGATTGAAACCGAATATGAAATTAGATTAAACTACAATATTCCTAGCGATGGGAAAGAACATTTTGCAGCCATTATGGTAAAAGATTTAAAAACATTATATCGCTACAAAGCTATTCCTAAATTAAATAACAATGTGTATTTAACCGCGGTGCTACCAGATTGGGAAGATGCAATTACAATGGGAGGAGAAGCATCTATTTATTATGATGGTTCTTATATTGGTGAAACTAATTTAACTCCAGGAGGAACGGAAGATACGATGCAATTATCTTTAGGTATAGATAAAAATATTGCCATTAAACGTCAAAAAATTAAGGATAAATGTTCTCAAAAAGTATTAGATAACGATATTATACATCAATATACTTTCGAAATCACAATGAAAAATTCTCGTGCAACTAAAATTGAAATAGATGTGGAAGATCAATTGCCATTAACTCAAGATAAAACTGTAAGTATTGAAAGAAAAGAATTATCTGGCGCTAAATACGATGAAATAACAGGGATTTTAAAATGGAGAACTAATATTCAAGCAAAAGATAGTAAGAAACTAACCTTAACTTATCAAATAAAAGCCCCTAAAACAATGCCAGTAGCTGTTAATTAATAATTAATAATTAATGATAATAGTAAAAGAGGATTGAATATTTTTAATCCTCTTTTTATTTACAAGCACAATTAGGTTTTATACATTGTACTAATATTTGTTGGGCAGCTTTCGCTGACATTAAAATATGTTCTTTGGTTTTTGTACTTAATTTTAAAGAGTCATCGTAGGCATTAATCTGTTCTACTATTAGTTTATCATTTAATCCTATTTTTAGTTCAGTTAAGTAATTTAAAAACACCTCGCTGTGTTCGCTCACTCCTAATACAACACATTTACAGCCTTTAATGCTTTGAGATAAAGGCCTTCTATCTGATTTTGGGAGCTTACCTTGTTTGTTTGGAATAGGGTCGCCATGAGGGTCAAAATCAGGATTGCCTATTACATCATATATTCTATCAATTAATTTATCGGAGTTAATGTGTTCTAATTGTTCGGCAATTTCATGAACTTCGCTCCAACTAAATTTTAATTCTTTATATAAATAGGTTTCCCAAATTCTATGTCGGCGAACAATATTTAAAGCAATGTCTTTACCAGTTTGTGTTAATTTTGCTCCGTCAAACTTATTATAGGTAACATATCCTTTTTTTACTAAAATGGCTAATTTTTCTAACACTGTAGGAGGTTTTACTTCAAGCCAATTGGCAATATCAGTTGGGCTAACTGATTTGCTTTTGTCATGATTAGCCAGTTGATAAATGGCTTTTAAATAGTTTTCTTCTCTATAGGTTTTCATGATATAAATGTAATTATTTTTTTAATAGTTAGGTTAACCTAATTTTATTAAATAGTAGTTACTTATTTTTGTATTATGTTAAGAATTGTTTTGATTATTGTTTTTGGATTTCACTTTCAGTTTTTGTTTGCTCAAGTTTTAGGAGCACTAAAAGGAACTATTTACTCTAATGGACAAGCTTTACCTTTTGCAACTGTTGGTTTAAAAAATACCACTTATGGCGCAACTACAAATACAAAGGGTTATTTCGAAATTAAAAATATTCCATCAGGAGCTTATGAGGTAATTGTTTCTGCTATTGGTTATGAAAAACAATCCAAAAAAATTATCATTACAGAATCTCAATTAGAAGTGACGTTATTGTTTAACTTAAAAGAAAATCAAACCAATTTAAATGAAGTAGTTGTTTCGGGAACTATGAAAGAGGTTTCTAAAACTGAGAGTCCAGTGCCAGTAGAAGTATATACGCCCGCATTATTCAAAAAAAATCCGACCCCTAATATTTTTGATGCGTTACAAAATGTAAACGGGGTTCGTCCTCAATTAAACTGTAATGTTTGTAATACGGGCGATATTCATATAAATGGTTTAGAAGGCCCTTATACCATGATTATGATTGATGGTATGCCTATAGTAAGTGGTTTATCTTCAGTTTATGGTTTATCGGGTATTCCCAATAGTTTGGTGGAGCGAATTGAAATTGTGAAAGGTCCAGCTTCATCATTGTATGGTAGCGAAGCAGTGGGAGGATTAATTAATATCATCACTAAAAAAACGGCTAATGCTGATAGGTTGTCTATTGACTTAATGGCGACTTCTTATCAGGAATATAATGTAGATGCTGGCGTTAAATATCACCTTGGAAAAAAAGTAAATGCCTTATTAGGAATTAATTATTTTAATTATCAAAACCCTATAGATAATAATCATGATGGATTTACGGATGTCACTCTCCAGCATCGTTTCTCTATTTTTAATAAATTGAATTTTGAACGAAAAGATAATCGCGAAGCCTCGGTTGCTTTTAGATATTTTTATGAAGATAGATGGGGTGGAGAGATGAATTGGAATAAGCAATGGCGAGGCACAGATAGTATTTACGGCGAAAGTATTTTTACTGGTAGATACGAGGTTATTGCTAAATATCAATTGCCTTTAAAAGAACGTTTTTTTTATAATGTATCATTTAACAGTCATGATCAAAATTCGTACTATGGTACCACAAAATTTAATGCACAACAAAAAATACTATTTAATCAGTTTTACTGGGAAAAAGAATTTGAAAAACATTCGTTATTAGTGGGAGCAGCTTACCGTTATACTTGGTACGACGATAATACCATTATCACACAAACAAACGATTCTATTAATCCTAAAAATAAGCCTAACAATGTGGCTTTGCCTGGACTTTTTATTCAAGACGAAATTAAAATGAATTGTAACCATAAAGTATTATTAGGATTTAGGTATGATTATAATGAAGCTCATGGAAATATTTTTACGCCTCGTTTGGCTTATAAATGGACATTAAATGCAAAAAACATTTTGAGATTTAATGCTGGAACTGGTTATAGAGTGGCTAATGTATTTAGCGAAGATCATGCGGCATTAACTGGTTCAAGAGAGGTAATTGTGGTTGATGATTTAAAGCCTGAGCAAAGTATAAATATGAATTTAAATTATGTGACTAAATTTTATAAAGAAAAATTTAATCTAGGGATTGATTTATCTGCTTTTTATACACGTTTTAGCAATCGGATTATTGCAGATTATGACATGAATCCCAATAAAATTTATTTTAATAATTTAAGTGGCTATGCTATTTCACAAGGTATTACTTCAAACATTGATTTAGAATTTTTAAAAATTCCTTTAAAAATATTGTTAGGCGGAACATATATGGATAATTATAAAGTGGAGAATGGAACTCGGGCTCAGCAAATATTAACCGAAAACTTCACTGGAACATGGGCTATTTCTTATGAATGGAAAAAACTGGGATTGAGCTTTGATTATACCGGTAACATTTATAGTCCTATGCGTTTACCATTGTTAGGACCATTAGATCCGCGGGATGAATACTCGCCTTGGTGGAGTATTCAAAACATACAAGCTACAAAAAAATGGAAGCGATTAGAAATATATGGCGGTGTTAAAAATTTATTGAATTTTACTCCTCCTGCTAATAGTATTGCAAGGTCGTTCGACCCATTTGATAAAGGAATTCAATATAATTCATCAGGTCAAGTAATATCAACAGCTAATAATCCTTACGCATTAAGTTTTGACCCAACTTATATGTATGCCCCTAATCAGGGGATTAGAGGCTTTTTGGGAGTTCGAATAAGATTCAAGTAATGCAGTTTAATCTTCACCGCTTGCGTTAATCTGTTTCATTTTCCTTAAAAACATGTCGCGCTTTGTTGGGCTACAACTTGTGAATTGAAATCCAGGACCACTTTTCACATCTTGTTTTTTATCTTTTGATTTTAATTCTTTTATTGCATTATTAAATTCAGCATTGCTACTTACAACGCTCATTACACCTTTAAAGTAATAAAAGTAATACCATGTTTGAGGATCTAATTCAAAGTACAAAGTGAAATTATCTCCACCTTTTTTGCGTTGTATTTGAATATACCCTGGAACTTGCTTATAAATCTCTGTTTTATTAATGGCACCTAAGCCAATTTTACCTACAGACAAGAATGAACCACTTGTTCTATCGTATCTCATCGTTGTGTTTGTAATCATAAAAGTCTTTTCAAATTCGTCAGGAAATTTTTTAATATTTCCATTTAAATTTAAATCAGAAATTACTTTATCACCTTTTTCTTTTCCTAATATTTCGGTAATACCTTTGGTTAAAACCTTGCTGCTAAAATCAATCGATTCAAGAGTGTTGTTGTAAACTTCCACATCTTTTACTATTTTTTTTAAGGCTCCTTTATCAAAAAAGAAATCAATAGTACTCATCAATTCAAAAGTGGCAGAGTCGTTAATGGTACTATGTGTAGCAATTCCAATGGTGTTAAATTTAACTTGTCCCAAATCAGCACCTAAGTCCATTTTACCTTCAGCATAAACTTTACAATTTTTGGTATTCAAACTAATGTAATTACCTGGTAATGATTGTTCAACCATTTTTTCTTTATTGGTAATTCGATATTCTTTAGATTCTTTATCAAAACCTAAATAACCATCTGAACCAATAACATCTACATCTTTTCTTCCACCTCGTAAAGAAACAAAAGAAGAGTATACCATATTTGTATCTTGACCATATATTATAGCAGAGCCAACAGGTTTTCCATTCATGTCAGTAGTATTGGCTGGTAATGGAATTAAAATTTCATTAGGGTCAATTTCTCCATTAAATTTTAAATAGGCTTTTCCAATTTTACCACAAGCATGAACAATTTTGGTTCCACCGTCATACATTAAAAATTTGTCATTAGCATATAGATATACTTTTCCAGCAAAACTAAAATAGTCGTTAAATTGAAATTTAGAGTCTTCAGTAATCACACCTTCAGATACTGTTTGAAATATAGTATCAGGCTTTATAGTGTTAAACCTAATTAAATAAGGCTTATTATTTTCATCTAAGTATTGGTAATCGCCAGCAGCTAAATAACTTTTTCTACTAAATATATTTGCTGTTACATTTCTAATGGTGTGATATTTTGTAACAGTATTTGCCAAAATAATAGAGTTTTTTAATGTATCCATAACTGCATTTTTAAAGACGGTTACTTTTCCTGAGTCAGGAAAAAGACGAGCATCGGCTACGTTTATAAAGGGTACATTAATACAACTAATAATACATTTTCTTAAATTGTATTTAGCAGCAGGAGCCAAAAATCTTAATGAATCTTGTTTAGGATGAACAGAAATAAATTCAGGCCCGTCTAAATCTAAGGCATTTTCTACATTTCCATCTAATTTTTTATTTTCATCACCTAACTGAATTTCTTCCGAATCCATAAACCATTTAAAACGCTCCATATAAGCTATATATTGATTTTTAGGAAATCTTACAATAGATGCCCTACCATTGGCCACAAACTCTCCAACGCGTTTTTGTAAATCCATTTTGGCATTAACATTATCCGATGCAAAGGTTAAACCTTCTTCGCCAATTGCCTTTAAATGAAAGTTTGCTGTGTCGGAAAAAAACTGATGTTGTTTAAATAAAATATTAACAGCCTCAATATCTGCTTTTACCATATCAACAACACCATTTCCTCGCAATTCTTGAGGACTTAACGAGTATTTACCAGTGAATGTAAATCTATTATTAAAAGTTTTAAATGGACTAGATTTATCGCTGGCGTTCATCACATCTTTGTATGGCATCCAATGCACATAAACAGTATCGCCATGAGATTGAGGAAATTCTACAGGATCTATCTGCTCCTTAATGTCGTAAGAAGTTGCTAAAGTATTCATACTATCTGGGAAGAAAATAAAATCTTTTGATTTTGTAGTAGAGGAGATGTAATTTAAATCTCCATCAGCTCTTAATCCTTTATTACTTAATCTGATTTCATTTTCAAATTTCGCTTTCCCGCCATACACCTGATAACCCCCTGGAGGCGTACTTCTAATAAATCCCAATGAATAATCTTTTTGCAATTTTAGTTGTTCTCTAAATGTTGGAAATATACCTGCAGATGAAAATTCTCCTTCAAATACTATACCTTCATTTCTAAAATTATCTAAACTATCCATCGTAAATGGGTCGAGTTTATAATAAAATTTATCACGGTTATATACCCCTTTAAAAATTGTTTTTTTATCATAAAACGTATAACTTTCCTTAAAGCTTTGAAATTGTGGAAAAGTAGGCGCTTTACCATATCCACTATGATTTCTTGGCGCATCAATTCTCAGTTCTCCATTCAGATTCTCTATTACAGTTTGAACTCGTTTAAAAGGATAATTTCCATTAATGTCAGGTTCATCAGCTACTACATATATTCGGCAAGAGTCAATAGTTTTCATTTTAACTTTAAACATATCGTAGTCAAATAAAAAATCTTTTCCATGAAATTCAAATTTACCTGAGGCTACAGTGCCTGAAAATTCAATGTTTCTGTTTTTCTTTAAAACTAATTCGTTACGTTTAGGAAAAATAAATACTTTTTGAGTATCGCTTAATAAAATACTTTCAACACCTCTTATGGTTATTTCATAAGTATTGTTTATTAAACTCATAGTAGCATTGTGCTTGTTTGGGAACACAGAGTGAATTGTAATAATATCATAATCTTTTTCATGTTTTAAATTTTTTATATAATCGAATAAACGAGGTCTGATAGTTATTAAATCTGTTTCAGGTGCATAGTATATTAATCCGAAATTGGCCATCTTAAAAATCATTGGTCTTAAGTCTACAGCTAAATATTTGATATATTTAGCAAAATCAACTACAGTAAATGTTAATGAGTTCCCGTTGTTATTGTAGTAATCATTCATTTTGGTAACAGGACTGATATTTTCCATCCCTTTAATGGCCTCCATTCTTCTTCTCGAAAAAAAGTCTTGCGATTCAAAAAATGCTTCACCTTGAGTATTATTAGGTAAAAAGTTAAATTCAATTTTCGGTTCGTCTGTTTTCCAAACTAATTGTTCAAAGTACATATCTACTTTATGATAAGTATTGTAATAAGGCGATTTTTCAAGACCATCATCAGTTCTTAAAAGTGTAATTGTTTTTATGCCTACCTGATATACAAAACTTAATTCTGGATGAATAATAGAGTCTTTTTCTAAATAAAATTTTATAGATGCAGGCTTAGCATTTATTTTTTCTTTAGTCATTGAAAATGAACGCGCAGATATTTCTAAAAATCGCGAATTATTTCTTTTAAACAAGAGTCTAGCAGGATTTTGGGCATTACCAGAACCAACAAATTTATTTCCACGCATACCAAAACCCCCATCATAATCAACATCAGGATAAATGTTTTTAACTATCAATCTTTTACTATAAGAGTCGAAGCGAGGGTAGGTAGGGTCGCCATTTTCAGTAACAATTTTATCAGTTACTTTCCCTTTTTGAGGCACATCAAAATACTGTTTACCTACAAATATTGCAGAATCGGATGTGTATCCGCCAGTTTTACAATCTAGATTAACTCTAATAAAATCAGCATAAACGTCATCTCCAACACCAGTTCTTTTCCAACTTAATCTTCCGCCTTTACCAACAAATTTGCCCCATGATGGATAATAAATACCTTGAATGTTTTCAATAGAAATAGAATCACCTCTTGGACTAGCAGCAACCAAAGTAAATTTCGGAAAAATAACTTTTGGAATAGAGTCAAATTCAAATTTGTAATTTGTTTCAACGCTTCTGTAACTATATGTAGGCGATTTATAAAATACATTATTTGAAAAAATGTTTTCACTCATTTCTAAATACTCACCGTAATTCTTAAGGTTTTTTGAATTAAATATTTTTTCAATACATAATTGCCAATTATCAAATACTTCTGGATTGTGTTTAGAATCAATAAAATTAACAACAGCATTCAAATAGCTTATAAAGTAAGGATATGGCTTTAATTTTCTTTGTAACATTACATTACTTGTTTTGTAAATAGCAGCTCTGTATTTACTTGAAAAATAAGGTGATTTCCATTTTTTTTGAAAATTTAAAATATACTCTTCAGCATCTTTTTTATTCGCAGAGTTATCATAAAAATAGTCATTCAATTCTTTGATATATTTTACAGAGTCAGAACTGAATTGAGTTAATTTTTGTGCATTAGCAAAGTGAGTAGCTAATAAAAGTAATGAGGCAAATGCTATTTTTTTAATCATAAAGTTGTTTCTTATCTTCCAAATATATCGATAGGAATTAATAAATGTCACACATTTTACAAACAAATTATAAAACTTTTTTAAGAATAAAAACGAATTTTATTAAATGTAAGTGTTTTTTTAGTTTTCCGAAATTTCTTACTTTTATCGAATACTAATAAATATTTTAAATTTTAATTTTTAATTTAATATGGCTTCATTCGATATTACAAGTAAAGCAGATCCTCAAACACTTGACAATGCTATTAATGTAGCAAAAAAAGAAATCTTAAACAGATTTGATTTTCGTGATTCAAAAAGTGAAGTAGAATTAAATAAAAAAGATTTAGTAATTAGCATTGTTACAGAACACGACATGCGATTAACAGCTATTATTGATGCCATTCACAGTCGGATGATTAAGCAAGGCTTAGATCCTAGATGTTTAGATGAGAGTAAAGCGCATTATCCTTCGGGAATGGTTATAAAAAAAGAAATTAAAATACGTCAGGGAATTGAAAAAGAAACCTCAAAAAAAATTTTAAAAGACATAAAAGATAGTAAAATTAAGGTTACCGCCCAGTTAATGGATGATATTATTAGAGTTTCAAGCAAAAGTATAAATGACTTACAGGCAGTTATTGCTCTTTGTAGAAAAGGAGAATACGAAGTTCCTCTACAGTTTGTAAATATGAAATAGCTATATACCCACAGCATAAACGCTTTCCGATAGCTATCGGGAAAATATAAACATGACTTACCACCTGCCTGTCAGCAGTTCAGGTATGACAATTAAAAAACAATAATACCTACACATGAAATAGCTCTACTTTATATGTTTTTCTTTAGATTATATATTATAAAATAATTTATAGCTTTCTACTTAATCTAATAATCTCATTTAAAAAACAATACTGTTTATGTTTAAAAATCCGAAAAATGCTTTACAACGATAATTAAACCAGTTGATAAGAAGTTTTATAGAAAAATAATATCCACAAAATCAGCACTTTACAGAGAATATTTAAATTATTAAAAAAAAACTTTAAAAAAGAGTTGTGAGTAAAGAAATAATCTATACATTTGCAGCCCGTTAATTGAGGTTGTAAAGTTGCTAAGAGAGAAGAGAAAAGTTTATTTAAAAAAAGATTAAAATTTTTTAAAATAAATTTGGTGATTAGAAAAAGGATATGTACTTTTGCAACCCGCAAACGAAAAGCGGATAGTTCATTAAGAGATTTATTAGTTAAGAAGCC
>JBEIPP010000246.1:0-3531 GCA_040376995.1 Flavobacteriales bacterium | reverse complement strand
TGAGAGTTGAAAGCTTAATAAAACAGACACTTTTTTGACTGAAGCATAGTAACCACTATGATGAAGGAGAAAAAGTGGCAAAGAGTTCTGTTTTGAAGAGGTTTCAGCTCGTAATAGATTTTCTAATGCGTAATCTGGGTTTAATGTTTTTATACTTATCCTCTAAGTTTTAAACCACTTAATTCGTTCATAAATTATAACATCATGTGCTAAAAAAGCTATGTCATACCTGTCATTCATTCTCTAATCCATATACTAAAAATTAACTCCAACATAATCAAAAGCCAACTTGGAATAACAACTCGTAAAGCAACTAAAACATTTGGTTCTAAAATACAAAAACTTTTTTGTGATAACTTTTTGCGCAGATTTCACAAAAAATCATGCAACAAATTCCATCCAGAAAATTATCAAAAACAAACTACATAATATTTAAAACAAATCATTAATTACTGAGATTCATCAATCATCAAAGCTATACTACTTATGCATCAATAAAACATCTTTATAAAATGATAACATATAAGTATAGATAAAACTATGCATATACATATATTTAACTCAATATAATTTCTATTTTTGTTTTAATACAAAACATCATACTAAAATGAAATCAAATAATCATATATGGAGTTTTTCTAGTGTTGGTGGGGTAAAGAGGGTGAACTTAGAAACTGGAACAGATATACAAAATTTAGCGAATCTAGACCCTAAACTGTGGACTGCATTGAGCTGTCCTGTTGATGGTTTAGAAATAGATAAAAAAACTCTTGAAATAATTGACATTGACAATGATGGTAAAATAAGAGTGCCAGAATTAATTGCAGCAGCAGAATGGGTAACTAGCATTTTGAAAAACCCAGATGATTTATTAAAAGAAGAGCCGGTGTTTCAATTATCATCTATCAATGAGAATTCAGAACTAGGAAAAACCTTATTAGAATCAGCACAAATTATTTTAAAGAACTTAGGTAAAGAAAATGCTACAACCTTAACAGTTGAGGAAACATCTGATATTGAAAAAATATTTGCTGGTACACGTTTTAATGGCGATGGAGTAATTACAGAAGATAGTACTACAAATCCTGAACTAATAACCATTATACAAGAAATAATTTCATGTTTAGGCTCTGTAATTGACAGAGGAGGTAAACTAGGTATTACACTTGACCTAATAAATAGCTTTATTGAAAATTGCCAAAAATATGCTGAATGGCTTGCAAAAAAAAATGCTAATTTAGAATCCATTTTACCATTTGGAGAAAATACTGAAATAGCATATCAAAATTTTTGTACTATAAAATCTAAAATAGACGATTACTTTATCCGTTGTAGATTAGCTGCATTTGACTCTCAATCAACAGAAGTATTGAATTTACAAGTGGCAAGAGTAGAAAGTATTACTGCTAATGATCTTTCAAATTGTATAGAAGAAATTGCTGCTTACCCTTTGGCAAAAATTGAAGGCAATAAAGCCCTTCCTATTTCTACTGGTATTAATCCTGTTTGGGAAAAATCTATTTCTGATTTTAAACAATTAATAGTAACTCCTCTTTTTCAAAACAAAGACCACATCACTGAAGTTGAATGGAATAAAATTATTGAGTCGTTTAAAGCGTATTCTCAATGGATGTCTGAAAAAGACGGTTCAATTGTTGAATCCCTAGGCATAGAAAGAGTTCAAACAATACTTTCAGGAACTTTCAAAGAACAATTAAATTATTTAATTGAACAAGATAAAGATTTAGAAGACGAAGCAAATAACATTATCTTAGTTGATAAACTGGTTCGATACCATCGTGATCTTTTTACATTATTAAAAAACTTTGTTACATTTTTTGATTTTTACACCCCAGATAGCAAAGCGATTTTTCAAGCTGGAACTTTATACATTGATCAACGTAGTTGTGATTTATGTATCAAAGTGTCAGATATGGATAAGCATGCAAGCATGGTATCATTCAGCGGAATGTTTTTAATGTATTGTGATTGTACTTCAAGATCAACAAATGAAAAAATGACAATTGTTGCTGCATTAACAAATGGCGACATTGATAATTTAGTTGTTGGGAAAAATGCATTGTTTTATGATAGAAATGGTTTAGATTGGGATGCCACAGTTGTAAAAATTGTAGATAATCCAATTAGTATACGTCAAGCATTTTTCTCGCCTTATAGAAAAATATCAAGATTTATTGAAACACAAATTAATAAATTTGCTACTGCTCAAGATGACAAAGTAACTGGAGATATGACCAAAGGAATTGAAAATGTTCCTATAAAAGCAGAGGAAGCAAAAGCTAAAAAAGATCCTCCTGCTCCTTTTGATGTAGGGAAATTTGTTGGAATCTTTGCAGCAATTGGCTTGGCAATTGGTGCAATTGGAACTGCAATTGGCTCGCTTATAGCCGGATTTTTAGGATTAACTTGGTGGAAGATGCCAATTGCATTTATTGGCTTGCTTTTATTAATTTCTGGTCCATCAATGATAATAGCATATTTAAAATTACGCAAAAGAAACTTAGCTCCAATATTAGACGCTAACGGTTGGGCTATTAATGCAAGTGCAGTAGTTAATATTCAATTTGGTAATACTTTAACTCATTTGGCAGAATTACCAAAAGGTGCTAAAATTAATTTAAATGATCCTTTTACTAAAAAGAAACGTCCAATATTGCCAGCTATATTTATTATATCTATTATAATCGGTGTTGTTTTATATTTCTTATGGAAATATGGATTTATGCATTTGCCATTTTAATTCACTATAATTAAACATATCCATTGGGCGGTTTTAATTAAAAAATAGATTTGGGTAACAAATTACACAAATTGGATTACCACTAAGATTTAGTTATTTCCAAAAATCATAATAATTAAACCATTGATGAGGGTAGGCTTTTGCTATTTTTTCTACTTCGGCAACATATTGAATTAGTAGCTCTTGACAAACTTTTTCTAATTGTTTATCTCCTCTTACTCTAGCAACCTGTATTGGTTTTTCAGAAGAAAATTGGTAGGTATATTTGCCAGTTTTTACAGCAAATACAATGCATAATGGCGCCCCAAATTTAGCAGCCATAATAAATGGTCCTGCTGGAAATTTTGCCGGTTTTCCAAAGAAATTTGCAGTAAATGTTTTTGCACCTTCTCTGTATCTATCACCATGCATAACTACTAGTTCGTTATTACTAAATGCTTTATGAAGTTCTATGATATGACTCTTTGTTTCTTCATCAATGGCAATGATGTTTATTTTTTTATTTTTCATCACGCCATCCATATATTGTTTAACTTCTTCTTTTTCGTTTGAATACATTAACACATTAAAGGCTGTTCCTAATCTGTTTAAACCTTGTCCTGCTACTTCCCAATTGCCAATATGCGCACTCACTAAAATACCACCTTTACCAATGGCTGTTAATTCATCCAACACATCACCATTTTTATGTACAACATTAAATGGATTTTTTGCTCCAGCCATTACAGCCACTTTATCGATAATAGTTTGACCTAAAAGAAAATTATTTT
>JBEIPP010000014.1:0-30193 GCA_040376995.1 Flavobacteriales bacterium | reverse complement strand
TGAGAGTTGAAAGCTTAATAAAACAGACACTTTTTTGACTGAAGCATAGTAACCACTATGATGAAGGAGAAAAGGTGGCAAAGCGTTCTGTTTTGAAGAGGTTTCAGCTCGTAATAGATTTTCTAATGCGTAATCTGGGTTAAACTCCGAGAGTTTCTTTTAATTTAGAATAACCTGTGCGACTCAATGGAATTTTCTTTCCATTTTTAAGCAACACAACATAGGTGTTTTTTTCTAAAGGTTCTATTTTAGTAAGCTCTTGCAAATTGATGATAAACGAACGATGTGTTCTAAAAAACTGTGAGCTATCAAGCATTTGCTCATAATAATTCATTGTTTTCTTTTTTAAGTAGTACGTATCCTTCGTAAAAATTTTCACATAATCATCGTAAGCTTCAATATACATAACGTCTGCCATTGATACGATACGAATATCACTTCCATTTTTAACGACAATTCTATTTCTCTCATCAGGTTGTTTTGTTGTATTTTCTAAAAGTGATTGAATATTTTTTTCTGATGATGTATTTTTTTTCTCATTCCATTTTTTAATAGCTAAATCAAATCGTTCTTTGCTAAATGGCTTTAATAAATAATCAATTGCGTTAGCCTCAAAAGCTTTAATCGCATATTCATCAAAAGCAGTCGTAAAAATCACAGATGGAGTTGAATCTAATAATTCTAACATTTCAAAGCCATTTATTTTTGGCATTTGAATATCTAAAAAAATCAAATCAGGTTTATGTTGCATAATGGCTTTCACTCCCTGAAAACCATCATTACATTCTGCTGCTATTTCAATAGAAGGATTCTGTTGTAGATATTCTACAATAATACTGCGAGCTAATGGCTCATCATCTATAATCACTACTTTATTCATTTTTTAATTTGTGGTATTTTTAAAGAGGTAATAAATTGTCCATTCTTTTTTTCTGTGGTCATTAAATCATTTCGGGCATATAATAAAAATAAACGACGTTGAACCGAGCTTAAACCAAAACCAGTTCCTTCATTAGCTTGTTGTGTATCTGAATCGAAAGGGTTTTTTATTTGAATATGTAAAACGTTGTTTTCTGAACGTGCTAAAATACTAATGGTAATATCATCAATCGTATCGTACAACCCAAACTTAATTGCATTCTCAACAATAGGCTGTAATAATAGTGGTGGTAAATAAGCTTCTAAGTTTTCAGGTTCAATACTGATTTCAACTTGCAAACGATGTCCAAAACGCACTTTCTCAATTTCTAAATACAATTTTAAATGCTCTAATTCTTCATTTAATGAAACTGTTTGTTGCTCATCTTTTTTTAAAGTCCCTCTTAAAAAATCAGATAATTGCTGAATCATTTTTCTAGCTTCATTAGGTTTTGTTCCTGCCAAAGCACTAATCGAATTTAAACTATTAAACAAAAAATGTGGTTGCAATTGCTGACGTAACCTTGCTAACTCTGCTTCTTTTATCAACTGCTCGGCATCATTACGACGTTGTTCTTTTTCTTTTTGTTCTTCTATATTATATAATAACCAATTGGTTATCGTTAAAAAAATTAATACTAATAACGAAATAATAGAGCGAATCGGCATTGACTTTTCTAAGAAGTCAATATAGTATTCATCTGAGCCTAATAAATAAGTAATAATCCATTTAAAGGTCATGCTATATAAAATGGTAATACTTAAAGCGAATACTAATCGATATATTCTGTTACTTCTTCCTGGCTGATAATAGCGATATAAGATAATAGCAGCAAAACATGCTAAGGCTAACAATCCGTTTGACACCAAAGAATCAATAACAGCATTATGCCAACTTAATTCTAAATGATGTAGTACCCATGTTTGAATACATGCCCACACCAACCACCATGCCACATACATGGCAAGCATTTTTTTTAATGGATATGTGGTATATGTTTTCAAATAAATTAACTATGCAAAAGTTAAGCTTTTTGCTTGAATTAACATGGCCTTTTGTCGCACATAATTAATAAATGAATGACGTTCAGTATTTTCGTGTGTTGTAGAATATACTTGTTCTCCATCTTTTAAATACTCTAGCTCATAAACATCTGTAACGTCAATAAACTGCCAGTTTACCATTTTATTTTCGCTATTGATAAATGTTTCTTCCTCTTTCTTCCCAATATTTCTAGCTTTCTGAAAAGCAAGTTCTAATGTATAAGCTTCCACAATTCTAATTTGTTCGTCAAATTGATGAGCGTGATTTCCGTTATCGATATTGATGTTGAACACCAGTTTTACTAAATAGCGTTTCATGATATTATTATAAATTATAGTGATTAAGTTTTAATAACTTTTTATTTCGATACCACCCATAAATGTATTGCCCTTAAGAACTAATACTTTTTCAGACTCTGAATTTAATTTAGGCTGAATAGGTCGTTTGTCTTCTATGTTTCCAAATACAGAAACTAATTCAGAATGGATTTCCCAATTTGCAGGAATAATTAATCTTGTTCCACCAAACACATTTGTTAACTCTAAAGTTGCTGTTTTATCAATATCTGCCTGTGATAAATTAACTTCAGAGCCTCCAAACACGTTTGTAATTTCACCTCCCTTAAAATTTTTGGAAAGAATATTTTTTTTAACGCTTCCCATAAAAGTTGTCAAATCCACTAAATCTTCTTCGCTAGTTGTTTCCTTAACACAACACTCATTTTTTTGATTATTAAAACCATTTCGTCTATCTTGAAGTTTATCCAAATAACGCTTGTGTTTAAATTTACCTCGAGGTTTAAATATGATTATTAATCCAAATAAGATAATGAGCACTGGCCATATAAATGGTTTAATATTCATATTAGGATAAACATCACCCAATAAAGAAATACCACCAATAACCATTAAGAAAAACCACCAGGCATTTTTAAAATTGTGTTTTACTCCAACTAATAATCCTAAGGCTATTAAAAATATTTTCCAACTAAATACCCAATATGGAATATCAGTGCCTAATTCTCTTGCAAGAAATAATGAACCTGCCACCACTACTAAAATTCCTCCAAATACTTTTCCTCTTTTATGACTTTGTTCTGATTGTTTGCAGATTGCTTCAAAATCCATGTGTTCTTGTTGGTTTGTCATTGCAATTTATTATTTTATTGTTGTTACTTTATTTTTCTAATTATTGGCTTTGTGAATACTACACATGTACCGTATTTTTTGTAAAAGTATAGTAGGAATTATTGCTGTACAATAGCAATTAGGTAGGATTACACAGGTAGTCGGTGAACGGTAACTTGGTAGCGGTAATAAAATTAATTTAATGAAGGGTCAAAGGCGTAATCGCTAAATGCTTTATAGCCAGGTTTTATTTTCACCAATTCTTCGCCCCACAAATCATCAGGGTTAATACGCGTTAAATCAACATAATTAGAACTCTTCGTAAACCACATATCGCGTTCTAATTCGCTATCCAATTGCTCATCGCCCCAACCACTGTATCCAATATAAAAACGAATATCATCAGAAGTTACTTCGCCATTTTCAATCATTTGGCATAACTCCATAAAGTTCCCGCCCCAAAAAACATTTCCTATCACATGTTGACTACCGCTTAATTTATCACCTAAAGTATGCGTGTAAAATAATTGATTAGAAGAAACAGGGCCTCCTTCAAACAATGGAAAATTACCATTTTTTAAATGTGGAAAAATATCACGTAACAATAAACCATGAGATTTATTGACGATAAAGCCTAAACTACCTTCGCTATTATGCTCACACACATAAATAACCGAACGCTTAAAATGTCCATCTTGTAAAAATGGTTTAGCAATTAATATATCTCCTGCTTTTATCAAGAATAACTCTATATATTTGTGTAAAATTACAAAAAATGGGCCAAGTTAACCAGCATATTTCTCAGTTAAGAGAAGATTTCATGAAAGGCGAATTAAGTGAAAACAACTTAAACAAAACACCTGATTTACAATTTGAACAATGGATGAAAGATGCCATCGATGCCAAGGTAAACGAAGTGCCAGCTTTTAATTTAGCAACGGTTGACAAAAATAATAAACCATCGGCTCGCATTATTTATTTACGCGAATTTTCTGATAACGAATTTTATTTTTACACCAATTATGATTCGCGTAAAGGACAACAAATTTCAGAAAATCCTAATGTGTGCTTAACTTTTTTTTGGCCTGAGTTAGAACGTCAAATTCGTATTGAAGGCGTGATTACACAAAAAGCAGTAGCAGAAAAAAGTGACGCGTATTTTAATGCTCGTCCACAAGATTCTAAAATAGGCGCTTGGAGCTCGCCACAAAGTCGTGTATTAAATAACCGCGAAGAATTAAACAATTTTATTGAAGGCAATAAAACTAAATTTAATAATCAAGAAATTCCTCGTCCAGAGTTTTGGGGTGGTTATATCATCAAAGCAAACTACTACGAATTTTGGCAAGGACGTAAAAATCGTTTACACGATCGCATTGCTTTTACTTTAGAGAACAATAATTGGAAGATTGAGAGACTTGCTCCTTAAATTTACGTTGAAATAAATTTGGACGTTCCCTTGCGCAAAAGAACAAGCGCAAGGTCAGGCTTTTCGCTGCAATCTTTTTGGACTTCGAAAGCCTCAGTCACCAAAAAGGATTTTCGCTACAATCCTTAACGCAAAATACAATTTCAATATAAGGCAATTTCGTATATTCGTAACCTAAAAAACACAGATTCGTACATTCGTATTTAATTCGTAATTCATACCATGAACAAACAAGAAAAAATAAAAAACTTTGATCCAAACAGCGTTGGAGATGTAAACGCCAATATGTTTGGTTTACCATTTACTACACAAGAATCTGAAACTGTATTAATCCCTGTGCCTTGGGAAGTAACTGTGAGTTACGGCGGCGGAACCATTGACGGCCCACAACAAATATTTGATGCCTCTTTTCAAGTTGACTTATACGACCCAATTGTAAAAGATGCTTGGAAGATGGGAATTGCGATGGATGATTTTAGTGAAGACTTGAGAGAGAAAAGTGAAATCTATCGTCCGGTTGCAGAAATTATAATTGACAGACAATGTAACGGAGAACCCTCTTCGGAAATTGAAGAAATAAAAGACGTGAACAAAGTGTGCGAAGAAATGAATGCATGGGTAAAACAACGTGCTTTACATTTTTTAAAACAAAAGAAAAGTGTTGGATTAATTGGTGGCGACCACTCTACTCCATTGGGAATGATTGACGCACTTGGAGAATACTTTGGAGAGTTTGCTATTTTACAAATTGATGCACATGCTGATTTACGTGTGGCTTACGAAGGCTTTGAATATTCTCATGCATCTATTATGTACAATGCGTTGAAAAGACATAGCGTACAAAAATTAGTGCAAGTTGGTATCAGAGATTATTGTCAAGCAGAGTTAGAGATTATTAATAACTCAAACGGACGTGTGAAAACATTTTTTGACAGAGACATTAAACAACAACAATACAAAGGAAAAAGCTGGGATACCATTTGCCAAGAAATTGTGGCAGAGTTACCACAAAATATTTATTTAAGTTTTGATATTGATGGCTTAGATCCAAAATTATGCCCAGGTACCGGAACACCAGTAGCAGGAGGGTTTGAAACTGACCAAGTATTGTATTTATTAGAACAAGTAGTAGCATCTGGCAAAACCATTATTGCTTTTGACATCAACGAAGTTGGTGGCGAAGACGAATGGAATGCGAATGTGGCTTCTCGTTTATTATACCGCATTGCAAATTTAGCAGCGCATAGTCAAGGGAAGAAGGCTTAAGATAAATTAAATGTGTTTGAAAAGGCTGAGAGAAATCTCGGCCTTTTTTATTTAATTAAACTCTTTTACAACTTGTGAAAATAATTTCACATTCACCGTCTCAATAGGATGCTTAGTATTAGGCAACATATACATGGCGCAATTTTTTAATTGGTTGTAAACAGTAGTAGTTTCTTCTAGGCTAACCATATTATCTTTATCGGCTAAGCCAATCCATACTTTATTTTCAATAGATGCAAAGTCGTTTAGGGATAAAGTATTTCTGTTTCCAAAACTCAACATAAATAGATTACAGCCCTGTTGTTTTAATTCAACAGCTAGCGGTTTTAACTGATCTTTAGAGCCAGTGGTTCTATGAAGAAAGATGATGTTTTTCATAATACCGAAAATCAGCTTATCCCAACTGAAACGCTGTAATTTTTTTTGAAGAAAAAAAACATCAATTCGTCTAAAATAAATTTAATAACCCAAGGATTTCCCCTAATTTCATTGCATATTGAAATTATAGCTACTATGCCCCAATCATATTATTCAACTCGTCATGATTTTTATGAAAAGATTATGTTCCCAAACAGAACAGAACTAACTATTGGCATTGTGGAGTCAAAAAACCAAATTGAAACATTTCAGCATATTTCTTTTAAGGATTTTCCTTTTGGCATTACCCAAACTGAAGTAGAGCTAAGAATTGGTACACCACGTTTTATTATTAAAAAAAGCAAGGCAGCTCCTGTAGTTTTCTTTTACAAAGAAAATTTTCTTGAAAGAGAAATCATTCTTCAACTATTTTTCTTCGACTCAAAACTTATACAAGCTACACAAACCATATTTGACACTAATGCTGATTGGAAGAAAAACATCAAACAATTTGTTATAGAAAAGTATGATAGTCGTTCGGTAATAAAAGATTTTTCTCAGAATGAATACACCTTTAAAGACAACCATAACAATATTATCAGTATTGTTGACAGAGTAAACCTAAATATTACATACATAAGCGGAGATCGCGAAGATTTAAAGCAAATAGATGATTACAACCGTTTATTTGTTGACGATAAAAGTGATGCAATTAAAAAGATAAAAGATTTTACTTTCGCTAGGTTTTAAACGAGATTTAATAAAAAAGCGAAGGTTAGGCCTTCGCTTTAAATTTATTAATAGCATTAATTGTAAAATCAGATAAAACTACGTACCGCTCATACCAGCTCTTTCAATTAATAAGGTCTCCCAATTTTCTGTTCCTTCCCACATTACTTTTTTTAACATAGCCATAGCTTCAGGGCTACTTGATGCTAAACGTTTTGCTAACCCATCAATACCCTTATCCATTTCTTCTGCTGTTGCAAATACCTCAGCATATAAACCTTTTTCTTTAGCCCATTGAGCTGTTTGCCATTCGGTTGCGTTAATCGTTAATTGACAAAAAGCAGATGTTCCTACTTTACGTTCAACAGCAGGACCAACTACAAACGGGCCAATACCAACTGCTAATACAGATAATTTAATAGAGGCGTCATTCACTGCAAAAGTATAATCTGCTCTATTTCTCCAGACTCCGCCTCCAAAAAAAGTTTACCTTTTTATCTTGAAATTTAATTCAGAAAACAAAATGATTATTAACAAGGCGTCGTTAAAAGCCAAAAAGCCAAACATGAAAGTGTTTGGCTTTTTGGCTTTTAACAATAATTTTATTATTTTCCTGCTGGTTTACTAGTTCCTGCTGGCTTTGTTGTTCCTGGAGCAGATTTTATAGTGTTGTTTGTAGCACCTGGAATTTGAGCTGCAGGCATTGTGTCTAATTTTTTCTTCACTAATGGTAAAATATCGTCTGCTGGCTCTGTATATAATATATTACCTGAACTTGTATCTAAAACATACTTATAGCCATTTTCTTTAGCAACTAAATCAATTGCTTTTTTAGCTTTATCATAAATTGGTTTTGATAATTCGCCATATTTACGTTGATAATCTTGTTGTGCTTGACCTTTAAAATCTTCAATTCTTTTATTTAAATCTTGCAACTCAGTTTCTTTAGTGCTTGCTACTAATGCTGAATAAGTATCTTTATTCTTCATATAGTCAGCATATTTAGTTTGTAATTCATTATCCATGGTTGCTACTTGATTTTCTAAATCTTTCAAATATTTTTGTGCAACTTCTTGAGCTGTTTTGCTTTCAGCCATTGTTGTAATTAAAGAATCTAAACTGATGTGTGCAATTTTTTGAGCCTTTGCTAATGTGATAGTTCCTAAAGTGAATGCTACAATTGCAATTGATTTTACTAACGTTTTCATTGTTTTTATTTATTTGCTTTTTATTATTATTTTTTTGATTTGTTATATCCTAGAAAATTTAATACATCTTCGCTTTTATCATACTTACTATTTGAATATAAAAGAGAAACTTGACCTGCCTTATCAAATATAAATGCTAATCCACTTTTCTCTGCCACTTGTTTTACGGCATTATAAACTTTATCCTGAATAGGTTTAACTAACTCCATTCGTTTTGTAAATAATTCGCCGTCAACCCCAAAACGTTGCTTTTGTAAATCTTTTACCTCTTTTTCTTTATTAATAATTTCATTCTCACGTTTTTTCTTCATGTCATCTGTTAACAAAACAGACTCGGCTTGATAAATTTTATATAATTTATCAATTTCAGCATATTTAGCCTCAATTTCTTTTTGCCAATCAACCGATATTTTATCCATTTCTGCTTGAGCAGCTTTATATTCGGGAATATTTGAAAGAATATAATCTGTATCAACATATCCCGTTTTTTGAGCGAAAGAATACGTTGAAATAGAAATAATTACGATTAATGATAAAATTATTTTTTTCATGCTGTTAATATTTTTTATTGATTAAACATAACGTGTGCCAAGATACATTTATTTTGGTAATTAACATTTTTTAGATTACAATTCTCCTAACTGAGCTCCTAACGTAAAATGGAATTGGCCTTTTCCGTTGCCAGAGCCAGGATTTCCAGGAATATTATCAAAGCCCCATCCATAATCTAATCCTAATAATCCAAACATTGGTAAAAACACTCTTAGGCCAAACCCTGCACTTCGTTTAACTTGAAAAGGATTAAAATCTTTATATTTAGCCCATGTATTACCTGCTTCGGCAAACCCTAAGATAAAGATAGTTGCTTGCGGATTTAATGAAATAGGATAACGTAATTCCATAGTATATCTTGCGCATAAAGGATCTCCACTAGTACTTGATAGCGAGTTATCAGAATAACCTCTTAATGCAATAATTTCTCGAGCAACAAAGTTTTGAAAACCACTTAATCCACTTCCGCCCATATAATATCTCTCAAATGGCGAAACGCCAACAGTTTTATTATACATACCAAGAATTCCATAACCTATTTTTGTTCTCAACACTAAATTCCTAGCCTCTTTTCCTTCGCCGGCTTTTTTATTAGTTAATTGCGTATACCATTCTGCTGTAAATTTATATTTTTGATACTCAATAAATTTGAATTTTTCAGCAATAGTTGCAGTATTATAATCTTTATCGTTAAATAAAGAATAGGGGGGTGTAAACTGTCCTAATAAAGAAAAATTAGATCCATTTTTTGGAAATATAGGTGCATCTATGCTATTTCTTGTAATATTAATTTTACCGTTAAAATCATTAGCATACCCATTTGCCAAAATAAAGTATGGGTAGTTTTGTAATTCATAGTAGTTATAACTCATCTCGGTATAAATAGAAAAAAAGTCGTCTGGTTTTTTTAAACGTTTTCCAAATCCAACAGATCCTCCTATAATAGTCATCGTACTACGTCTTGGATTAATCATTTTATTTCCTTCTGAATCTTTTATGTATTTTTTTTCACCTGTAGAGTTAAACAATGAATAAAATGCTGAGACACTTAATGAATTAGGTTTTTTACCTCCTAGCCAAGGTTCTGTAAAAGACAAATTATAGGATTGATAAAAAACTCCATTTGTTTGTGCTCTTATACTAAATTTTTGACCATCACCTGTAGGAAGTGGACTCCAGGCTGAAGGTCTAAAAATATTTCTCATTGAAAAATTATTAAATGATAATCCCAACGTTCCTACAACACGGCCTCCGCCCCAACCACCTGATAATTCAACTTGATCGGATGGTTTTTCTTCTACTTTGTATTCAATATCAACTGTTCCATCAGCCGGATTAGGAGTTGGTGTTACTCCTAATTTTTCAGGATCAAAATAACCTAACTGGCTTAACTCTCGTTGAGTACGAATAATATCTGAACGGCGAAATAATTGTCCTGGACGAGTTCTAATTTCTCGGTAAATTACATGGTCATTCGTTTTAGTATTACCCATTACCGTTACCTTATTAATGGTGGCTTGTTTTCCTTCATACATATGAATTTCTAAATCAATAGTATCATTATGTATATTAACTTCCTGAGGAGATACATTAAAAAATAAATAGCCATCATCCATATATAACGACGATATATCATATCCATTAGGATTCATAAATAATTTTTGATCTAATTCTGATTGGTCAAAAACTTCTCCTTTTTTGATATTTAAAATAGTGTCTAATTGCCCGCTACGATATTTAGCATTACCAAACCACTTGATATCACCAAAATAATATTTATGCCCTTCATCAATCGTGATATCTATATTAACACGATTCTTTTTCACAAAATAAACTGTGTCTTTACTAATTCTAGCATCCCTATAACCTTTACTGTTATATTTTTCAATAACTGCAGGCAAATCTTTTTCTAAATTTTCTTCTAAATATTTTCCTGAGTTCCAAAATGTGTATAACCTAAATGGCTTACTATCTTTCATTTTGTTTCTTAACTTCCAATCTTTAACTACAGAGTTACCTTCTATATTTAAGTTTTTAATGCGCACTTTTTTTCCTTTAGTCACATTAATATAAACTATAACATGAGGGGTTTTAGCTTTTTTATCAACTTCAGTAGTGATATCAACCTTTGTGTGATAAAAACCTTTGTTAACGTAAAAATCTTTTACTGTGTTTTTTATATATCCTAAATTATAATCAGTAACAACCTTTTCTCTTACTAATCTGATTTTCCCTCTAATTTCATCAGCATCATTTTTCTTAACTTTTCCTCTAAACGAAAACGCCGATAATCTTGGTTTTTCAAGTACAGATATTTTTAAAAAAGCATCATTACCAATTGTTTTCACTAAATAAATCTTAACCTCTTCAAATAAACTTTGTTTCCATAAATTTTTTATAGCTTCAGAAATTTTATCACCTGGAATTTGCACTTTATCCCCGTAAGATATTCCAGACAATAAACGAACAATATTTTTATCTGTATGCTCAGAACATTCAATTTCAATACCAGCAATTGTATATTCTTTTGGTTTAGACCAATCAAGAGGCTCTGCTGAAATTGGCTCTGCGGGATGTTCTTGAGCAAAACTTAATTTGCAAAAAATTAACAAGAAAAATAAAGTGGAATATTTTAAAAATGTCATTTATTTAGATTGAGTTAATTGCTCACTTATTTTTCCGAAGCGGCGTTCGCGATTTTGAAAATTTAGAATAGCTTCATACAAATCATCTTTACGAAAATCTGGCCATAATTTTTCTGTGAAATAAAATTCTGCGTAAGCTAACTGCCATAACAAGAAATTGCTAATACGGTGTTCTCCACTAGTGCGTATCATTAATTCTGGATCAGGTATATGTTTTGTGCACAAGTATTCTTCGATATGTTTTTCAGTTATATCATCAATATTTAAATTTCCATTTTTAACATCTGATGAAATATGCTTGACAGCATCAATTAATTCCCATTTAGAAGAATAACTTAATGCAAGCACTAAAGTTAAACCTGTGTTTTTAGAAGTTGTTTCAATAGATTCATTTAACTCTTGTAAACATGCAGGAGGTAATGATCTTAAATTACCAATTGCCTGAAGACGTACGTTTTTTTTATTTAACTGAGGAGTTTCTGCACTGATTGTAGATACTAACAATTCCATTAAAGCATCAACTTCTTCCTTTGGTCGATTCCAGTTTTCTGTACTAAAAGCGTAAAGCGTAATATATTTCACGCCTACCTCTCCTGCTGCTTCAACAACTGACCTCACAGAGTTTACGCCTTCATAATGGCCAAAGATACGGTTTTCACCTTGCTGCTTAGCCCAACGTCCATTTCCATCCATAATAATGGCAATGTGTTGTGGAACTTTTTGCTTATCTATTTGTTCTATTAAGTTCATTTATTTTCAGAGCCACGAATTTACACTTTTACATGAAATAGCGCAAATATTAGATGGTTTTAGTCTTAAAAGGTGTTAAATGGAATAAACGCTTAATTAAACAAAAAACGCTAAGACTCATCTTAGCGTTTTTAATCTTTTTAAAACTAAGTATTAAAGTTTCGCTTTAATTTCAACCATATCGTAACCTTCAATAATATCATCAACTTTAATATCATTAAATCCATCAATATTTAAACCACACTCGTAGTTAGCTGTAACTTCTTTTACATCGTCTTTGAAACGTTTTAATGAACCTAAAGAACCTGTATGAATTACAATACCGTCGCGAATTACACGCACTTTTGTATTACGCATTACTTTTCCATCTAATACATATGCCCCTGCAATTGTACCGACTTTAGTAATATTAAATACTTCCCGAACAACAATATTACAAACAATTTTCTCTTCAAATTCAGGAGCTAACATCCCTTCCATTGCTGCTTTTACCTCGTTAATTGCGTCGTAAATAATTGAATATAAACGGATATCAATTTCTTCTGTTTCAGCTAATTTACGAGCTGTAACTGAAGGACGAACTTGGAAACCAACAATAATAGCATTTGACGCACTTGCTAACATAACGTCTGTTTCACTAATAGCACCAACAGATTTATGAATGATATTTACCTGGATTTTTTCAGTAGATAGTTTTAATAATGAATCCGATAAGGCTTCTATAGAACCATCCACATCACCTTTTACGATCACGTTTAATTCTTTGAAATCACCAATCGCTAAACGACGTCCAATCTCATCCAATGTAATATGTTTTTGAGTACGAATACCTTGCTCACGTTGTAATTGTAAACGTTTATTTGCTAATTCACGTGCTTCACGCTCATCACTCATCACATTAAACTTATCTCCTGCGGTAGGCGCTCCGTTTAAACCTAATAACTGAACTGGCATTGAAGGCCCTGCTTCTTTAACATTTATTCCATGCTCGTTAGTCATTGCTTTTACTCTACCACTATAACATCCTGCTACAACAATATCGCCAACACGCATCGTTCCTTTTTGAACAATAATATCTACTACGTGACCACGACCTTTATCTAATTTTGCTTCGATTACTGTACCAGAAGCTTTCGTTTTTGGATTTGCTTTTAATTCTAAAATCTCAGCTTCTAATACTACTTTCTCTAACAATAGGTCAATATTTTTACCCATTTTAGCTGAAATTTCTTGACACTGAACTTTACCACCCCACTCTTCTACTAAAATATTCATGGCAGATAAAGCTTCACGAATCTTATCTGGATTAGCCCCTGGTTTATCAATTTTATTAATTGCAATAATCATTGGTGAACCAGCTGCCTGAGCGTGATTAATTGCCTCTTTTGTTTGAGGCATGACGCTATCATCTGCTGCAACCACAATAATTACAACATCGGTAACTTTAGCTCCACGAGCACGCATCGCTGTAAAGGCTTCGTGACCCGGTGTATCTAAAAAAGTAATTGATTTACCACTTTCCATTTTAACGTTGTAGCTACCAATGTGCTGAGTGATACCTCCTGCTTCACCAGCAATAACGTTAGATTTACGAATATAATCTAATAAAGACGTTTTACCATGATCTACGTGTCCCATGATGGTAACGATTGGCGGACGCTCTACTAAATCTTCTGGATTTTCAGGTTCTTGTTCCTCAATTGCTTCTTGTACCTCTACACTCACAAATTCCGTTTTATAACCAAACTCTTCAGCAACAATAGCTAAAGTTTCAGCATCTAAGCGTTGGTTAATCGACACAAATAAGCCTAAACTCATACATGTAGAAATAATTTGAGTAACCGATACATTCATCATTTGTGCTAATTGATTAGCCGAAACGAACTCTGTTACTTTTAATGTTTTCTTTTCTAAGTCTGATTGCTCTTGTTCATCAGCCATTTTCTCTCTCACATCATCACGTTTATCTCTACGATATTTTGATGCTTTGGATTTAGAACCTTTATTACTTAAACGAGCTAATGTTTCTTTAATTTGAGCCTGAATTTCAACATCCGTTAAAGCTGGTCGAGCTTCACGAGTAGCTGGTTTCTTTGCACGAGGATCACCATATTTTTCTTTAGCTCTATCCTTAGCAATTTGAGCTTGCTCAGTACCCACTTTTTTAATTTCTTCTTGGCTCATACCACCTTTACGAATACGCTTACGCTTCTTCTTATCAGCAGCACCTGCGCCAGTATTTGGAGCATTTCCTTTTTTAACTTCTTTAACTACAGGTAACTCAATTTTACCCATAATTTTTGGTCCTTCAAGTTTTTGATAAACTGTTTCATGAAAAACTTCTTTTGGTTCTTCAATCTCAGGAACAACTTCTACTATAGGAGTTGCAACCACAACTGGTTTTACTTCTTCAACAACCTCCTCCTCTTTTTTCTTCTTCGCTTTTGTTGCCTTAGCAGCTTTCTCTTCAGCAGCTTTCTCTTCTTCTTTTTCTTTCTTAGATTTTTTATCTGGTTTTGTTTTTTGATTTAATGTACTTAAATCTAACTTACCTAAAACCTTTGGACCAGAAATAATATTAGAACTTTCCGTAGTTTCAACTAAAGGTGTTTCTACAACCTTTTCTATTTTTACTTCAACCTCTTGAGTAGCCTTTAATTTTGCTGCTATCTCTTCGGCTTTTTTCTTTTCTTCAACGGCTTTTGCCTCAGCAGCCGCTAATATTTCACGCGCTCGTTGCTCTTCTAATACTTTAGCTTTAATAGCTTTAGTATCTTCCACAACAATAGACTCACGTTTTAATTTACTTAGATTTAACCCAACGTGTTGAGCTTCTTCTTTAGCAGATTTATCACCAGAAAACTCTTTTGATAACAAAGAATATTCTTCATCACCAATTTTAGCATTAGGGTTATTTTCTACTGGGCGACCTTTTGCAGCAAGGAATTCTGTAATCTTTCCTAAGGATAGATTAAATTCCTTTGCTACTTTACTTAATCGCATTGTTTTTGCGTCTGACATATTATTTATTTCCTCGTCTTTTATGTATCAAATTTTGCTTTTTTAATATTTAAAAGAAAGCTAACTTTTAAACTTAACTATAAGTTAATATAACTATTAATCTTCGAACTCTGATTGCAATACTTCTTTAACATCTTCAATCACATCTTCTGTTAATCCAGTTCTACGTACTAAATCAGCAATCTCTAATTCTAATACAGATTTAGCTGTATCGCAACCAATTGCTTGTAACGCTTTAATAACAGATTCCTCAATTTCATCAGAAAATTCGATTAAATCAACATCTTCAACATCAACAGCTGTATCTTCATTATCACGGAATACATCAATTTCATAACCAGTTAATTTACCAGCTAATTTAATATTAAAACCACCTTTACCAATTGCTAACGAAATTTGATCAGGTTTTAAGAAAACTTCAGCTCGCTTAGTATCTTCATTTAATTTAACTGAGGTTACTTTTGCAGGACTTAATGAACGTTGAATTAATAATTGAGCATTTGATGTATAATTGATAACATCAATATTTTCGTTTTTCAATTCACGAACAATACCATGAATACGAGAACCTTTCATGCCAACACAAGCTCCAACTGGATCAATTCTATCATCATAAGACTCAACTGCTACTTTAGCTCTTTCTCCTGGTTCGCGAACAATTTTCTTAATGGTAATTAAACCATCAAAAACTTCAGGAACTTCCATTTCAAATAAACGCTCTAAGAAAGTTGGAGCTGTACGAGACATGATAACTGAAGGAGTACCGTTTTTTAATTCTACTTTGTAAACTACTGCTTTTACAGAATCTCCTTTTTTGAAGAAATCAGATGGGATTTGCTCAGTTTTAGGTAATAATAATTCGTTGCCTTCATCATCCAACAACATAATCTCTTTTTTCCAAACCTGATAAACCTCAGCATTGATGATGTCTCCAATACGTTCTTTGTATTTATTATAAATACCAGTTTTTTCTAATTCAAGAATTTTTTGAACTAAATTTTGACGAACTGATAATACATTACGACGACCAATTTCGTCCAACTTTACTAATTCAGTAACTTCTTCGCCGATTTCAAAATCAGGCTCAATTTTATGAGCATCTGTTAAACTAATATGTCTGTTTGGATCATAATCAAAAGAATCTTCAGCAAACTCATCGTCAACAATGGTTCTGTTTTTATAAATTTCAATATCTCCTTTGTCAGGGTTTACGATAATATCAAAGTTTTTATCTGAACCATATTTTTTGATTAACATGGTACGAAATACATCTTCGATGATGCTCATTAACGTTGCGCGATCAATGTTTTTGTCTTCTTTAAATAACGAGAATGATTCAATTAAATTTACACTTTCCATTGTTTTGTTTTTTAAAATGGTAATACTGATTTTGTTTCTTTTGTTTGATTATATGTTAAAGTTATGTCTTCTATTACAGTGTGATTTCCTTTTCCAACAGGTTTTTTCTCTCTTCTCGTTTCTTCAATCACAAATTCATTATCGTTAGCGCTTTTTAAAATCCCTTCATGCTTAGCACCTTCCTTTGTTACTACTTTTACTTTAGTACCTATATACTTTTTATATTGAGACACTACTTTAAATGGTTCAGTTGCGCCTGGTGAAGATACTTGTAATTCAAAATCTTCTTTTTCTCTATCTAAATTCCCCTCAACAAATCTGCTTAACGCCACACAGTCGGCAATTAAAATATGATTTGGTGCATCAATATAAATTTCAATCACGTTGCCTTTCAGGATTTTCACATCCACTAACAAGTTATCTGAACCAGCATAATGCTCGTTTATTAAATTATTTATTGTTTCTTTTTTTATCATTTTTATAAAATAAAAAAGGGACTTATCTGTCCCTCATTCTTTCTATCTTCTAATTTACGGATACAAATATAGCACATCTTTGTTAAAAACAAAATAAAATTAACACAACTAAATATGATAAAAGTCGTTAAATTAGATGAGCAGTCCCCGAATAGATACGTTTAACCGTTTTTTATTTCTTTGCGTTCCTCATTAGAGATAAAGGACATAACATAAGAATCATGAAAACAACGAAAAAAACAAACAACGGCGGTACTTTACTTACTATTTTATCACTATTTGCAACAACCTTAGGCTTTTCGCAAGAAAAAAGTAAGTTCCTAAACGAAACCCCCGAAGACTTAATTGTGAGCGGTTATATCATTGGTGGAGTAGCCCTATTTGGGATTTTAATTTTCCTTACCTCAAAAATTGTAGCCAAATACAGTAAAGAGCAAAATCCCTCTCGAAAAATAACACGTTCAGCATCTCATCGTCATCATCACCATCCCAATAAAGTGATAAAAAAAACAGCTTAGCAAAACTTAATAAAAGGGTAATTGTGAGCTTAATTTGACTTTTAATTAATTGTAAAAAAGCCATTATTTGATTAAATGCTTGATAAACAATTAATTACTTAACGGCTTTTTTTTTTGTTTTTTAATTCATACAACTATCTTTGTCCCGAATTTTAAAACTAAAACACAATGTCAGACATTTCATCAAAAGTAACATCTATCATCGTTGATAAATTAGGTGTAGAAGAAAAAGAAGTAACTCCTGCAGCAAGTTTCACTAATGACTTAGGAGCAGATTCTTTAGATACAGTAGAATTAATCATGGAATTTGAAAAAGAATTTAATATCGCTATTCCAGACGATCAAGCTGAAAAAATTGCTACCGTAGGAGATGCTATCTCTTATATTGAAGCAAACGCAAAAAACTAAGAACTCACTTTAAAAAATTATTCTTTATGCAATTTAAGCGCGTAGTAGTTACGGGACTTGGTGCTGTTACACCTTTGGGCAGTAATGTTAACGATTATTGGACAAATCTAATTAATGGCGTAAGCGGTGCCGGACCTATTACTCGTTTTGATGCATCTAAATTTAAAACACGCTTTGCTTGCGAAGTGAAAGGTTTTAAATTAGAAGATTATTTTGATAGAAAAGAAGCTCAACGTTTAGATGCTTTCTCTCATTACGGTATTGCAGCTTCTGTGCAAGCAGTTGCTGATGCTGGATTAGATAAAGAAGGTATTGATAAAAACGAAATTGGTGTTATTTGGGGATCAGGGATTGGTGGTTTAGATACTTTCCAAACTGAGACGTTTAACTTTGCAAAAGGTGACGGTAATCCCCGTTTTAACCCTTTCTTTATTCCAAAAATGATTGCAGATATTTGTTCAGGACATATATCCATGCGTTTTGGTTTTAGAGGTCCTAACTTCACAACTGTTTCTGCTTGTGCTTCATCAACATCTGCTTTAATTGACGCTTTTACTTATATTAAATTAGGTAAAGCAAATGCTATTGTAGCTGGTGGATCTGAAGCTGCTATTAACGAAAGTGGTATTGGTGGCTTTAACGCTTGCCAAGCTATGAGTACTAGAAACGAAAGCCCTGAAACTGCATCTCGACCTTATGACATAGATCGTGATGGTTTTGTATTAGGCGAAGGTGGTGTTGCTTTAATTTTAGAAGAATTAGAACATGCCCTTGCAAGAGGTGCAAAAATTTATGCCGAAATTATTGGTGGCGGTATGAGTGCTGATGCACATCATATTACAGCTCCTCATCCAGAAGGCTTAGGTGCAACTTTAGTGATGCAACGCGCTTTAAAAGATGCTGGAATTGGACCAGAAGTTGTTGATTATATCAATACTCACGGAACAAGCACTCCTTTAGGTGATTTAGCTGAATTAAAAGCTATCACTAATGTATTTGGAGAGCAAGCTTATAAAATGAACATTAGCTCAACAAAATCAATGACTGGCCATTTATTAGGTGCAGCTGGTGCTATTGAGGCTATGGCTACTGTATTAGCTGTTCAAAATGATATTGTTCCTCCAACCATAAACAATGTAAATCCAGACCCAGATTTAGACTCGCGTTTAAATTTAACGTTTAACAAAGCTCAAAAACGCACTATTAATTATGCTATTAGTAATACGTTTGGTTTTGGCGGACATAATGCTGCGGTTGTTGTAAAAAAATACACTGCATAATTTAATTTATTACTTTGATAAAGCTTTTATCAGTTTTAAAACCACTCTCAAAACAAGATAAAGAGTTTAAACGAAAGCTTAAAAATATTTTAGGATTTAGTCCTAATAATATAGCATTATATAAACAAGCGTTTAGGCATAGCTCTTCCTCTAAAGAAATTACCGAACATTTGCAAAGTAACGAGCGCTTGGAGTTTTTGGGCGATGCGGTGCTTGGCGCTGTGGTGGCAGAATATTTATTTAAACTCTTCCCAAAAAAAGATGAGGGTTTTTTAACTCAAATGCGAAGCCGAATTGTGAATGGGCAAAACTTATTTATGCTTTCCAAAAAATTCGGCTTTGACGTGTTACTTAATTCACGCTTAACCAAAAAAGAAAAAGTAAGCTCTAGTGCCTATGGCGATGCTTTTGAATCTTTTATTGGAGCTGTGTTTTTAGATAAGGGATTTGATATAACGCGTAAATTTATTTTAAATAGAATCATTAAAGCGCATTTAGACATTAATGAGTTATTACAAAATGATACAGATTACAAATCGCAGTTTCAGATTTTGATGCAGCGACAAAAAAAACAATTTGAATACAGTGTTTTGAAAGAAGAACATAATAGTAAAGAAAAAACCTATACCATTCAATTATCTATAGATGGTGTGGAACAAGGTGTTTTTGAACACAAATCGAAAAAAGTTGCCGAACAAAAAGTAGCACAATTAGTTTTAGAGAAATTAGCGAGTGAGAATTTAGTTACCGCTTAACCTTTTTTTTAGTTACACTCATCATTATCATCTTTGTTTTAGCGTGATATTGCTATATTTTATAGCAAATAATAAAATACATATTAAAAGGCGAGAATAAATTCTCGCCTTTTAATATGTATTGATGTTGGTTTTAGTTCTTAGCTGGCGATTGAGCTGGTGTTGGCACAGTAACCGTAACAATAGTTGCTAAACCTGATTTTGCTTGTGCATGGTCTGGCTTAATTTTTAAGCATTGCTCCCAATAGTATTTAGCTTTATCGTATTGTTTGTTTTGGTAATAAGCTCCACCTAAATTATAAAAGCCTTCAGGATTTAATTTATCCAAAATAATAGTTTTTCTTAATTCGTAAATAGCACTATCTAATTGGCCGCGTTGTGCTTTTTGATATCCTCTATTTAATAAATCATTATAAAAAACAATATAGTAGTTTCTTAAATACGGGTTATTTGGATATAAATGTTCTGCTTGTTTCCAATAAAATAAAGCATCTCTATCTCGATGTAACTTGTAGCTACCTAAACCTAAATTTAAATATCCGTTTACATAACGCGGATGTAATTCAATGGCATGTTTTAAATATTTAATACCTTTTTCTAAAGATTCTTCGCGGTGAGCCACGAAGTTTTTTGTGTCAGATAAATCAATATAACGAGCTCCAGCATTACCTAACACTAATACAGAGTTTGGAACGGTTTCTACATCTTTTAAGAATAAAGTAATATCATTTTTCCAATCCCAGTTACGTTCCCAAGTTTTGCAGCCAAATAAAAATGTCATGCTTCCTAATAAAACAAAGAAAACTACACGCTTAGTCATTAAAGTTCCTGGTACTTTATCTATTCCTTTTAAAATTAACCAAGCTAAGGCAATTACAAATCCAATGGTTGAATGGAATAACAAACGTTCGCCCATCGTTGCTCCAATGTCCATTAAGATATTACCAATCATTAATAAAAAGGCAAAGTAAACAGCAATAGCAAAACCTAAAGTATGTTTCTTTAAAACAAGTTTAAATCCTGCGTATAATAATCCTAGATGTAACACTAATGATACTAAAGTATCCCAACTTGCAAAAGTTCTAAATTGAATCGTATTAAAAGAGTAATCTGATGATAATGGATGAGGGAACCAACATAATGTAAAGTATTTTAATAACACATACACTTTAGTAGCCCATTGTTCGTGTTGTGATGCTAATAAGTATGGGTTGTTTAAAATTTCGGTATCAGGCACGCCTGGCTTTAATTTAACGGCTACTAAACGCATTCCTAAATAAAATAACATGATAAAGAAATGCCAACTCATTAAAGAACCATAATCTTTCTTTTTTGAACCAAAAATAAATATACCAAAAAATAAATAAACAAATGGAAATATCCAATAAGACAAATTTGGTTTTGCGCCTGGTAATGCTTTAATGTCATGATTTTGTTTAATTACAAGCATAATTAATGCACTTACAATGAATGCTGTTATAACAATAAATGCCCCTTTATACTCTTTATAATGTTTTGAGAATATTTTCCACCCACCAATTAATGAGCCAATAGAAGCAATAAAATATACCAACATTTTGGCGGATTCCGCATGTTTGTATGCCGAATGTGTTTTTGTAAGAAGAAAAAGTCCAATTCCTAAAGTCATATATCCAATAAATGCAAGAATAAATTTATTGATATTGAATTCTAACCCTCCATATATATATATCGCAATTGGAATTAAGATAATTAACACCACGGCATATTCTTTAGAAAGTAAGGCTAATAAAAAATTAAAAGAGGCCCAAAATAAATTTTTGTTACTTTTTTCTTGCATGTATTTAAACGAGTAAAAGAAGGTTAATGAGATAAAAATTAATGAAAACAACTCATCTCTACTTTTTACATTGGCAATGGCTTCTGAGTGAATGGGGTGCATTAAGAAAATTAAGGCTGCTAAAAACGCTAAATCATGCCACTCTTTAAAAATATAGTTTCTAAAAAATAAATACAATAACATAACCCCAATAATCATTGAGATAATATTTACAAAGTGTCTTAATGATGCGCCTTTTACTTGGCAATCTACTTCATTGAATACACCGTCATCATTTGTATCTTCTTCTACATCATTAGCCTTATTGCCATTTGTATCCCAGCATTGTGCAGGGTATAAACCATCTTTAGGGTAAGCGCCAATAAATTCTTGCTCAATAGCAAAACTCACAACCGATAATGGACGGTAACGACCACCTGCTAACTGATCGGTAGCATTCATTCTGCGATAAAAACTTTCGTAGGCATCTTTGGTCATAATATTCTTAATACCCTTAACGCCTTTAATAACGTGGTCATTTTGGTGAATAATAATACCGTCGTCCAACGCGTATTCGTTATGCAAAGAGGTTAAATTAAAAATCAAGCCTAATAATATAATTACTATAAAAGGAGTTGTTTGATTTTTAAACGGAAAAAAATGAAATGTATTCTTTAACTCTTTAAAAACAGGTTGTTTTGAACTTGTAGTTTGTTTTGCCATAAAAATAAGGTGTTATTATACAAATATACTTAAATCTTCAAAAAAATGATTTTTAGTCTCAAAAAATTAGTTAAAAAAACAGTAAATTGCCCTATAATACAAATGGAAAAACGCCCTTTTAAATTATATACTATTTTTATTTGCGGCATTTTTTGTGCCTTATTTTCCTATTTCCTTTCGCAGCGTAATAATTACACAACACAAGAACTAGTAAAAGTTGCCGAAACTCAATCACATAAAAAGGAAACGGTTGCAAAAACTTATTTGAATTTACTGTCCCAATCATTAAAAACCATTAAACCCAAAGAGCTTTTTGCTAAACACAATAAGGATATTTCTGACTTATATAAAAACGAAGGGATTACTATATATGTTTATCAAAATGATAGCCTATGTTTTTGGACAGATAATCAACCAGCTGTAGATTTATTTGAATACACTAATGAAACTAATGTGCAGCTCATTAAAGTCAGAAACGGTTGGTATGAGTACATTAAGCAAAAAAGCAAGGTAAATCAGCAATATACGATAGTGGCTTTAATAGCTATTAAAGCTGAGTACGATTTTGAAAACCGTTATTTAAACAATAATTTTAGTTCATGGCTTCAGTTGCCAGAAAATACCGAGCTAATAACTCCTGTTAATTATTTAAATCATGCTGTTAAATCTCAATTTGGACCTCCCTTATTTGAAGCATACAGAAGCGATGGATTGTTTAAAAGCAAAACAATAGATACTTATGCAAGTATTTTAGCTGCTATTTCTTGTTTGTTATACTTGTTAACCATTTATTTATTCTTAAAAACTAAAATCAAAAACCATTCGTGGTTTGTTTTAGTTTTTGCAGCTATTTGTTTAGTACTTCGTTCGCTAATGTTATATTATAAAATACCAAGTGTGTTTTATAACAGTAGTTTGTATGACCCTAAATTGTTTGCCGACGCATCATCTTTTTATTTCTCCTATCTGGGAGATGTATTAATTAATAGTGTTTTAATCTTTATTATCTCTGTTTTGGTTTACAAAACTGATTTTAAAATAGATGATAATAGCAAGCTTAAAAATAGCAGCATTGTGGCAATTTTATTAGCTATTGTTGCATTTTTTTCGAATCAAATTCGATTATTGATTTATAGTTTAGTAAATAACTCTACCATATCTTACAACATTAATGAATTATTTAGTTTTACTGCATTTAGTTTAGTAGGCTTTCTGTCGATAGGTTTATTGATTTTTGCTTTTTATTTATTTACCGAAAAATTAATTATAGCTTTACTACAATTAAATTTTTTCACCACAATTACATCCATCGTATTACTTGGCTTAACAGCTACGTTTTTTTTTATTTGTGAGTTAAACCACTTTAGTTATTTGGAATATTTATGGCCAATTTTATTAATTGTGATTTCGATTTTTTTAAGAAAATTTAAAGCTTCTTACAATTTTATTAATGTGGGTTTAATTATATTAGTTACCACTTTTATCGTGTCATCTCTTTTTAGTAAATATGAACAAATAAATAAAAAACAAACATTCGATGCGATATCTTTAAGTTTAACAGATAGACAGGATGTGGTAGCTGAAAATGAGTTTAATAAAATTAGCGATGCTATAAAAAAAGATGTACAACTAAAAAATTTACTGTCTTTATTACCATTAAGCAGCGAACAAATTGAACAAAGTTTACGACAAAGAAATTTTACTGGTTATTTTGAAAGATATGAAATTATCATGTCTTTATTTAAAAATGATTGCACACCTGTATTCGTGCATTTAAATCCTATTTACTTAAATGAAGATTATTTTAAAGAACAAATAAAAAATGATGGCTATCAAACTATTTGCGATGACTTATATTTTATTGATAAAGAAAGGAAATCTATCAGATATATTGCCAAATTTGATATTGAAGATTTAAATAAAAATCCAGAAAAAACCTTTCATTTATATTTACAACTAGAGCCTAAATTAGCCGTTAATTTAGGTGCTTTTCCAGATTTACTCCTCGATAAATCTTTAGAAAATAAATTAGAATCAAAACGTATTTCATATGCTGTTTACGAATCCAATAAATTATTAAATACCTTTGGCGAATATCAGTACCCATTATTTATAAATAATTATACTTTTAAAACATCTACTAATGATGGATACGAGCATTTTTTAAATACCCCTAAAAAAAATATTACCATTGTTATTACAGATAAAGAGTTTGGATTATGGGGAAGATTTACTTCCAATTCTTATTTATTTATTTTCTTCTCAATTCTAGTGCTTTTTAGTGTTTGGTTTAATTCATTGGTAATTAAACAAAGTTCCCGATTTAGTTCGTTAAATAATCGTATCCAGTTTATTTTAGTATCTATTGTTGTCCTATCTCTGGCAGGTGTTGTTATTGGTACCATTTGGGTTGTGAACACTCAGTTTGAATTAAAAAACGAAAAAGATTTGATTTTAAAATCACAATCTGTTTTAAAAGAATTACACCAAAACATTGCTCAACAAGAATCTTTAGAACCAAGTTATAAAGATATTACCACTTACCGATTAAAACGTTTAGCGCAATTATTTGGCAGTGATATTTCTCTGTTTAATAAACAAGGTATACTATATGCTACCTCTCAGCCTGCAATCTATGAGCAGGGATTGATCTCTAAATTTATGAATCCAACCGCCTTTACTGTTTTCACAAAAAGTATTCGAGCCAATTATTCTCAAAAAGAAAACATAGGAACATTAAAATATTTGTCGGCTTATATTCCTTTTTATAGCAAAAATGATAAACTTTTAGGATACATCAACTTACCATATTTTTCTCGACAAAAAGATTTAGAAAAAGAACTAACAGCTTATTTAACAACACTCATCAACATCTACACGATATTATTTGCCATTACCACCTTAATAGCATTATTGGTTTCTAATTTATTAACCAAGCCTTTACGAATTATTAAACAACAAATTTCTAATATCCAGTTTGGTAAATTTAACGAAGCGCTTCAATGGAAATCAAACGACGAGATTGGCAATTTAGTAGCAGAGTATAATAATATGTTGGTTAAACTCGAAAAGAGTTCGGAGTTATTAGCACAATCGGAAAGGGAAAGTGCTTGGAGAGAAATGGCAAAGCAAGTAGCTCATGAAATTAAAAATCCGTTAACCCCCATGAAATTAAATATTCAACACTTGCAACGAGTTGTTGAAACAAATCCTGACGACATTAATGAGCGTGTAAATAAAGTTTCTCAAATGCTTATTGAACAAATAGATACTTTATCACATATTGCTACAGAGTTTTCAAATTTTGCTAAATTACCAAATACCAATTTAGAAGTGGTTAATTTGTATGATGTATTGCAAAATGTAACTCACCTGTTTCAGCAAAACACTGGTTGCCAAATTAATTTAATAGCTTCGGAAACTTTGTTAGTGATGGCTGATAAAGATCAGTGCTTAAGAATATTTACTAACCTATTAAAAAATGCAGAGCAATCTATTCCTGAAAATAGAAAAGGTAAAATTGAAATAATGGCTTATACGTCGAATAAGGATGTGACGATAAAAGTAAAAGATAATGGCTGTGGGATTTCAGATGACGTAAAACATAAATTGTTTACCCCAAATTTCACTACAAAATCTACAGGAACTGGTTTAGGCTTGGCGATGGTTAAAAATTCGATAGTATCATTTAATGGAACTATAACTTTTGAAACAGTGATAAATGAAGGGACAATATTTACAATTGTGTTCCCTAATATTAAAGAATAAGTTTAGATTTTTTTAAGAAGTTTTGTTTTTAAATTAAATAAATACATCTCATTGTCTTTAATACAAATGTATAATTGATTCGAAATTAAATCTATAGAATCGAACTCGATATTTAATAACATTTTCCCTTGATCATCTAATAACCCTATTAAATCATTTTGTTTAACAAAGTATAAATTATAATCAGCGCTTTCTATTACCGCATTCTTAATGCTGTATATTACTTTTCCACTTTTATCAATTAAAGAACTTGTTTTTGCTTTTGACACAATTGATTTATTGTTTTCAAAGTCGGTAGCTTTTTCAAATTCTAAGGAAGTTACAGGCTTTAGTTTTCTATCCACAAAACCATATTTATTGTTTTTTTGAATACGGATTATATCACATTTAGCAAAAAATAAATTGGTGTAAGTGCCAAAATTTATACTGTATCTTCCATTAGCATCTACTAGAGCTACTTCATTATCCTTTATGAGTTTAAAAAAAATTCCATTAGTGTAATAACTAGTCTCAAAAGAAGAATTGTAGTTATATTCAATAGATGTAATGAAACATTTTTCTTTAGAATTAAAAAAACCGTATAAGTTATTTTTTACAACTAAATAAATATCATCTTTGCAGTGAGTTAGATAATCATATTCGCAAGGTAAAATAATTTGCTCATTCACATTCATTAATCCAAATTGATTTTTCTTTTTCACAATGGCAATGGAGTTTGAATCTACATCTGATATCCATTCCCACTGAGCTTCTAAAGTTCTGTTATTTATATCCACTAAGCCGTATTGCGAAGACAAGTAATAAGCAAATCTATTTTTAAAATTACCAAGCTTATTATATGAAAAAGGAATAATGATTTCTCCCTTTAAATTAATGGCACCGTATAAATTATTTTGTTTACAAACATATAATTTACTAAATGATTCATTAATATCTTGATATCCTTTTGAAATAAATTGCCCTGAACGATTAATTAAGTAATACACATTGTCTTTTTTTACAATAGCAATTCCGTCTTTGTAATTTTCTGTTTCTTCATAAACGTAATCAGAGATTTTACTACCCTCTTTATTAATATAAAAACAACTATCATTTTTGCATACCGATGCAAAACCTTCGCTAAAGTTTAAAGCGTCGTCGTATTTTGGTTTAATAACCCAATTCCCCAAGGTGTCTATAAAGCCATATTTATCATTTGTATTTTTTAAAGGAATTAAAATATTTTGAGACATTGCAATTTCTTTAAGTACTATTTCATTATAAGGATAATCAGGATATTTATTTAAAAAAGCAGTTAATTCATCTTTACTGTAGTTGTTGACTGAAAGACTGTACAGTAATTTCCAACTTGCTTCTAAGGTTAAACTACTGCTGTATTTTTTTATGAATTGATAAGCACTATCAGCAGAGTGCAGCTGTTGAGTTAAATTAAATAAGGTTGTTTCGGCATCTGAGATATTAGGATTTGATGGGTATTTCTTTATAAACACTTGTAGTTCTTGTAACGTTTTGTTTGGAGTTTTTTCTTTGTATTGAAAATCATAAAATGTTTGTTGACCTTGTTTGTACAAAACACTCTCGGGATGTTTTAATAAAAATTCAGTAATGCTGTCGCTTGATTGATGTTTCGTGAAATTTTCCAATAAAATGGCATCTCTTGCAAAAAACACTTTTGCCAAAAGAGCTTCGTTTGAAAAATAAAAATGAGATAAAAAATGATTTAAATCTTTAATTGAATTATTATTACAATGGATTTCAAATCCCTTAGTACTAATTTTATTGGCAAGAATTTGAATACTCTCTAAATTAATGTGAAACAATGAATATGTCACTGTGTCTTTAAACTGAGTTTGAGAAATTGAAATGTATTTAGCTGCGCTATCAATATTTGAAAAAGGGTTATCGCTTCTGTAATAAATGCTAGCTAGGCCAAATGATGATTCACATGGAAATTTAGCTTGAGATTTATAAAATAATTGCTTGGCTTTAAAATAATCAAAAATAGAAAGAGCCTCATAAGCGTCTGAGATTTTATTTGCAGCAGCATTGAGGGTAAAAGAAATTATAAATAAGGTAAATATTTTTCTCATCAATTGTCCGTAAAATTATAAATTGCACCCAAATTAAAATGAAAAGATGTTGACAACTGGAAAAATGATATTTGCAGCCATTTTTGTGGTGGCATTTGTGATAGCAATGCTTTGGGCCTACAGAAAGGATAGTTTTATTGACAAAATTCACTTTAGGGGTGCTTCAAAAATACTTGCGATTTCCATTTTGGTGCTTTTATTATTGTTTTTATATGTTAAAATGCGCCATCGCATGTAATTTATGATGCTTTTTTTCATAATTTTACTTATTAAGTAATTAAGTTTCACTCAATAATAGTATTTAAACTCAATGAAAAATCTAGTTTTTGTTTTTTTATTTATTCTTTTCTCTTTCAAAATTAATGCAGGAGTATTGATAGTAGAGGGTAAATTTCAAAATAAGAATATTTATATTCAAAATTCATTTGGCGCAAATGGGGTAGGTTTTTGCGCTACAGAAATTAAAGTAAATGGTAAAATCACAACAGATGAGGTTAACTCTTCTGCTTTTGAAATTGACTTAACTGCCATGAATATTAAGCCAGGGCAAAAAGTAGTTATTGAAATTAGTCACAAGAGTGATTGCACTCCTGTTATTTTGAATCCAGAAGTATTAAAACCACGTCCTACCTATGAAGTGGTAAGTATGAGTATTAATTCAGCTGGTATATTAAAATGGACAGCGAAAAACGAAAGCGGATCTTTGCCATATGTTGTAGAACAATTTAAATGGAATAAATGGGTTTATGTTGGTGAAGTACAAGGTTTAGGTAGCCCAGAAAATCATGACTATTCTTTTCAAATAACGACTCATAGTGGAGAAAATAAATTCAGAATTAAACAAGTTGGTTTAGGTTCTACTCCAAAATTATCTTCTACAGTTATTTTAAACTCAAATACGGATAAGCCAAATTTTATGATTTATAAAGATAACAATGCTATTCAATATACAATTGAAACAGCTTTTGAAATTTATGATGTTTTTGGCACTATTGTTAAAAAAGGATTTGGTAAAGAAACTAATATTGAAAATTTAGCAAAAGGAAAATATTATTTATGTTACGATAATCAAGTAGAAGAATTTAATAAAAGAAAATAAATAGGAATTTTATTTAAGCAAAAAGCTGTTACTCATGTAACAGCTTTTTTTGTCTTATTTAAAGGGAATGAATCATATAACACATAGAATGGAGTTTGATAAAGTTGGAGATAGAAAACTTTTGTTTTTATACGGTGAAAAAGTAATTTAAAATCTCAATCCCATTCCAAATTCCAACCAATTATGATAAAGCCTAATTTTTGATTCTTTAATTGGTATACTATTAAATTCTTTTGCATAAACTAAGTTGGCAAAAAAGTGATCTCCATTATATCCTAATTGTCCTTTTAAGGAAGCATAAGTTGGCATATTAATCCAAAATCTTTTTTTATCGGTTTGTTCGTAGCTTTGAATTTGAAAACCTGTACCCGCTAAAAGCACTGGAGTAAAATGCACTTTCTTTATAACAAATTGATAACCATATCCAATGTAAATAAGTGTACTAATAAAATTTTCAAATTTTAATTTATCTAAATTAGGATATAATTTTCCTTGCGTAGGGGTACAAAGCTAGTATCAGCTTCAATATATCGCTAGCGTTCCGACCAACCTATAAAAAAGAACCAGCACCCTTTTTTTGTCTTTCTCCCTTAGCAAAAGCCGCATTCATGGAGAAATTTTTATTAAAATTAAAGCCCATATTTAAACCGCCCTCAATACTACGTAAGCCAGGCGACTTTGGATAACCTAATGAATCCTTATTCCAATTAGGGTAGTAGTTCTCATAATCTTTTAAACCCAGATTACGCATTAGAAAATCTATTACGAGCTGAAACCTCTTCAAAACAGAACGCTTTGCCACTTTTTCTCCTTCATCATAGTGGTTACTATGCTTCAGTCAAAAAAGTGTCTGTTTTATTAAGCTTTCAACT
>JBEIPP010000006.1:0-38135 GCA_040376995.1 Flavobacteriales bacterium | reverse complement strand
TTCGATTTTATTTTCGTTGATGTAGTTATATAAAGTTTCGTTTAATATTTTATTGATTTCATCTACTAAAATAGATTTACCATGTTGTTTTTTGATTAAACCAACTGGAACTTTACCTGGACGAAAACCTGGCAAAGTCGCTTGTTTTTGTACTTTTTTAATCGCATTTTCTACTTTGGTTTCGTAGTCAGATGGAGTTAATGTGATGCTTAATTCTGCAGTTAATGCGTTAATGTCTTTTTTAGATATGTTCATGTTGTTTTTCTTAAGTAAATATAAGGGGTGCAAAAATAATGGATTTTGGCTAAAAATCAACGTTTTAACTAAAAAAATACAAAATCTCTATCAACTTTTGGAGTTTATAAGGGCATACTTTAAGGTTTTTGTAAGTTACTGAAAAGTAGAGACTTAGTGTTTTTTTTAAATATAAATTTTAAATAAGGTGCTTTTTTCTGCCAAAAAATCAGAAAATTAGTGCTATAGTTTTTTGAAAACGTTTATTTACAAGGCTTTTGTGAAAAACTAATTTAATGGGTATAATTTTTTGGCAAAGTAATTTAGATATTGCTTTTATTATTTCAATCAATGCATAAACCTTTTCATACTCTTTTGTTTTTAGCAATTACTTTTTTGTTGCTTGGACTTATTAGTTTCGTATTCCCTGCAAAAGGAATTTATGTGACGGATAGGTTATGTGTTCGTTATCCTACTTTTGCTTCTTTATTTTTAGAGAAAAAAACTGAAAAAACAGATATCTCTAATATTATTGCCTTGGCTGATGCTGAAGATAAAGCTATTGAAGCTGAGTTTGCTGATACCATATCCGTAAATGTAAAAGATACCGTTTTCTCAAACGGAATTGCTAAATTAGTAAAAGTAGATACCTCGCTAAAACTCATCACCACTATTCAATACAAAAACGAGTCGAAAACAGCGATGGCAAACTTCTTTAACTCGCTGGCAAATATTGCTAACGAAGAGAAGAGTATTCGTATACTGCATTATGGTGATTCGCAAATTGAAGGAGATAGAATTAGCGATTATATTCGTTTGAAACTACAAAGCGAATTTGGTGGCGAGGGGCCTGGATTAATATCCTTTATGCCAGTTGCTCCAAGTGTTGTTAATAAAATTTCATGGAGTTCAGGTTGGGACCGTTATCCTATTTTTGCAGGTAAAGATAAACGAGTAAAGCATAATAATTTTGGTGCATTAGCACATATCACACGCTTTTATAATTATGCCACTATTGCTGATACCACTCAATATAAATCAGCTTGGGTAAAAGTTGTAACAAGTAAAAACGGTGGACCAAAAGCTGCTGCCTATAAAAAAATAAAGTTATTTTATGGTGGTGCGCAAACAAAAACTCATGTAGAGTTATATGAAAACGGGTCATTAAATGCATTAGATTCGTTAGTGGCTGGTGGTAATTTTAATATTAAAGAATTTAATTTAAATCAAGGAGCCTTGTTACAAGAGTTCAAATTTAAAGGCAAGGATAGTCCTGATTTTTATGGCGTTTCGCTTGAAGGAGGAAAGGGTGTGATGGTAGATAATTTTGGATTACGCGGAAGCTCTGGAACCTTTTTTAATCAAATTAATTTTGGTCAGTTAAAACAATTTTACGATCATTTAAACACAAAACTAATCATCCTTCAGTTTGGAGGAAATGCTTTGCCATATATTACAACAAAAGAACAGGCTACAGACTTTGGAACGTATTTGAAAGCTCAAATTAATATTATTAAAAAATTAGCACCACAAGCATCTATTCTTGTTATTGGTCCTGCGGATATGAGTGTGAAAGTTGGCACAGAATACGAAACGCATCCTCAGTTAGAAGATTTACGCGATGCTATTAAAAAAGCAGCTTTTGATACTAACTGTGCTTTTTTTGATATGTATAGTTGCATGGGTGGCCGAAACAGTATGTTAACCTGGGTTGAACAAGGTATTGGAGCAAAGGATTATATTCATTTTAGTTCGGGCGGTGCTCGAAAAATAGCCGTGTTATTGTATTCGTCGTTGATGAGTGATTACAACAATTTTGTAAATAATAAACAATAAAGGAGATAAGAATTAATGATAAAAAATAGAACTATAAACATAATTTTCACTTGTATTTTGTCATGCGTACTTTATCTCGTTTCATACCAAACAAGGGCACAACAATATCCTTTTATTAATTATGATCAAAGTAAATTGTATTTCGCAAAGGATAGTTCTCAAATGATGAGTTTTTATAAAAAAATTGATGAATTAAGAGAAGGAAAAAGAAAAAAAGTAACAGTAGTACATTTTGGTGGTTCGCATATTCAAGCAGGTTTTTGGACAGAAGTGTTAATGGATGGTTTTCAAAGTATTGGAAACTTTAGTGGCGGCGGTACTTTTATTTTTCCTTTTAAAATTGTGAAAACAAATAGCCCACATTTTTTTAAATCATTCACCACTGGTAAATGGATTCGTAAACGGAGCGCTTTAGCAAAAGAAATGTGTGATAATTTAGGAATGGCAGGAATGGCTGGTATTACAAATGACAGCGCTAACACCTTTGGATTTAATTTATTAAAAAACAATCACCATCAAAAATTTAATTCATTAAGAGTGTATCACAATTTTAATCCAAGTTTTGAATTTTCTATTGCAGATCAAACAGGATTGCATTTTGTGAGAAATGATTTTAAGAAAAATGGCTACTCGGAGTTTTACTTTGAATCATATATTGATTCAGTGAATTTTAACTTAGTGAGAAAAGATAGTATTATTCCCGATTTTATGTTAAGAGGCTTTAGTATTGAAAATGATAATCCTGGCTTTTACTATGCCGCTATTGGTGTAAATGGAGCAAGTGCATCATCGTATTTAAGATGTCAAGAGTTTGTAAATGAATTAGCAACGATTCCACCTGATTTAGTTATTTTATCTTTAGGCGTTAATGATACTCATGATGCCAATTTTTCTAAACAAAAATTTATTGAAAATTATGATAGTTTAATTACACTAGTAAAAACAGCATCACCTAATTGCACATTTTTGTTTACAACTGTAACAGATAATTACATGAACAGAAAAACCTCTAACAAACGCCCAATTAAAGCTCAAGAGGCAATGTATGAGTTAATGGAAAAACATAACACGGCAGTGTATGATTTATATGCGGTTATGGGAGGGTACAAATCTATTTACAAATGGCAAAAAGCTGGATTAGCAGCTAAAGATAAAGTACACTTTAATGGAAGAGGCTATAGCATATTAGCTAATTTAATGTTTGACGCCATTAATAGAAGTTATAAATATAATAGTATAATAAAAGAGACTAAATAGACAGAAGAGACAAAAGTGATTAAAGAGACCATTTGACGGAAGAGTCGAAAGAGATTTAAAGGATATAAGAGCTTGAACAGATGCAAGAGTTTGTAAAGTCCTGACGCATTTTAGTCAAAAAGACCCTTAAGTTATAAATAATAAAACGTAAACATTGAATAGCGATATATTCTCATATTTAAAGTCTTGTTTCCTTTATGTAAAAGGACAACCAGTGATTTTTACTCAATTATATTTTTGGGGATTCTTTGCCGTAGTGTTAGGTATCTATTCAATGATTTATAAAAAGAATACATTACGAACTTTTTATTTATTATTGGTCAGTTTTTTCTTTTACTATAAAACCAGTGGTGTATTTTTAATTTTACTCATCTTTACTATTATTAGTGATTACAATTGGGGAAGGCTCATTTATGAAAGTAAATCTGATTCGCGAAAAAAAGCTTACCTAACCATTAGCTTACTGCTTAATTTAACTTTGTTGTGTTATTTTAAATACGCTTACTTCTTTACTGAAAGCGTGAACCAATTAGCAGGCACAGATATTTCATTTTTTAATCACTTCACCCAATTTACTAATACCTTTTTAGGAACTAAAGACCCAGTAGATAAATTAATTTTACCAGTGGGTATTTCATTCTTTACGTTTCAGTCAATTTCATATACCATTGATATGTATAGAGGAAAAGTGACGCCAGTAAAATCGATTTTTGATTATGGTTTTTTTGTTTCTTTCTTCCCACATCTTGTGGCAGGACCAATTGTAAAGGCAAATGAGTTCTTATATCAAATTTATCAAGAGTATAGCTTAACACGCAAAGAATTTGGCTATGCTATTTTTTGGATATTAAATGGTTTAGGTAAAAAAATTATGGCAGATTATATCGCCCTCAATTATATTGACCGTATTTTTGATAATCCTAATTACTACTCCGGTGTAGAAACGGTTTTTGGAATTTTCGGTTACTCCTTACAAATTTATGCTGATTTTAGTGGCTATACCGACATTGCTATTGGTGTGGCGTTATTGTTGGGGTATCGTTTAAAACCCAATTTCAAATCGCCATACAAAGCGCAAGATGTAAGCGAGTTTTGGAAACGTTGGCATATTTCTTTATCCACCTGGTTAAAAGATTACTTATATATCCCATTAGGCGGTAATAAAAAAGGAAGCATCGGTTCTTATATCTGCATTGCTTTTTTATCCATCGTATTAGTGATGCTCACTGGTAAAATTAGGTTGTTATTAGTGTTATTATTCATAGCCATTATATTAGTTTTATTAACCTACTTCTTTCCTAAAGTAAAACAGAGCGTTAATACCAATGTCAATTTATTAGTAACCATGTTACTTGGGGGCTTTTGGCACGGAAGTTCATGGTTGTTTATTATTTGGGGTGGATTAAATGGAGTAGGCCTAGTAGCTCATAAACTATGGCAAAAAATTTCTCCTTTTAAAGACTCCAATTCTTTTTTAATAAAAGGCATGATGGTATTTATCACCCTTGCATTTATTAGTTTTACACGTATCTTTTTTAGAAGCGACAGTTTAGATACCGTTAGTTTAATTTTCGATAGAATTACTAATCATTTTGGAGCAGCATTAACATTTAATATTATTCAAGGCTATGCTTTAGTATTCTCTGTTATTTTAATTGGCTACTTAATACACTGGATACCAGAAAGTATTAAAGAAAAGTACCGTTTAAAATTTGCTGAATTGCCTTTACCGGTGATGAGTTTGGTGGCAGTAGTTTTTGTTTTTTGTATCTACCAAATAGTAAGTGGTGAGATGCAACCGTTTATTTATTTTCAGTTTTAGCAGTTTAACCGCAGAGAACGCTGAGTTTTTCGCAGAGGGTGCTAAGTAGGTTGTCAGTTCGAGCGAAGTCGAGAACCGAATTAGTAATTATACTACTTTATAATTCTTATACTCTCCAACTTTCCAGCCGGTAGTTTTTTCAATAAACAATAAAAATTTGTCTTTTACACTTAATTTAATTTGAGAAGAATCAAATTTAAAATTCCAATCTGCTGCCTTTACACGAGCTTGAAACACTTGAGGATGTGTGTCTTTAAATTCTTCTAAACTATCTATTTGTGAGTAGTCGAATTCTTCTACCTGAGCAATATTTTTTTTCATCCATTCATCATCATGCCACATCTTATGAAAATTCTCTTGCTTGGCTTGTTGTGCCTTCGGTGGTTTTACCCAACCGTAATGGTAAATCTCGGCGTTAATTGGTTTGACATTTAGTTTGGAATTATCCGTTTTTCTAAAACCTTGCGCATCTTTATAAGAGCGAATCGATTTATTGTTTTTAATAATGCGAATTTCTTTACGGTACCAACGGCGCGAATTACCAACGTAGTTATAAGTACCATAAAAATGAACATAATTAAATAATAAACCATCAACCTGTTTATCATCTTTATATTTCTGCATGGCTTCCTTTATAGAAGCTAAATGTTTTTCGTGAACACACTCATCACTCTGAATATAAAAACACCAATCGACCTCTTTACTAATGCCATCAAATGCTTTGTTAGTTTCAATGGCTAGTACTTGTCCACCCTGGCGAAGTGAATCATCCCAAACAGTTTCAATAATTTTTATTTTTGGAGAGTTGATGCTTTTAATGAGTTGCAAAGTGCCATCTTCGCTATTACCAACAGCCACAACAAATTCATCGCATATTGGTAAAATAGAGGTAATCGCTTCGACCACTGGATAGTCGAACTTAATCGCATTTCGTATGATGGTGAAGCCTGTTACTTTCATTTACTGTGGTTAAAACTCAGGATTTTGTCCTACAAAGTTTTGTGGTGTAATGTTTAATAACTCTGCTTTTACTTCGGCACTCACATTTAATCCATTAATGAATGTATGCATAGAGTCTTTTGTGATGTGCGTGTTTGTACGAGTTAAATCTTTTAACGCTTCATACGGTTTTGGATAACCTTCTCTACGTAAAATCGTTTGAACAGCTTCCGCTACAACAGCCCAGTTGTTTTCTAAATCTCTATTAAAAATTTCTTCGTTTAATATTAATTTATCTAAGCCTTTTAAAATGCTTTTGTATGAAATTAAAATGTGAGCTACTGGAACTCCTAAGTTTCTTAAAACTGTACTATCTGTTAAATCACGTTGTAAACGAGATAAAGGAAGCTTAGCTGATAAGTGTTCTAAAATTGCATTCGCAATCCCTAAGTTACCTTCTGCATTTTCAAAATCAATGGGGTTAACTTTATGTGGCATTGCCGAAGAACCAATTTCTCCTGCTTTTAATTTTTGCTTAAAGTAATCCATACTTACGTATGTCCAAATATCGCGGCATAAATCTAATAAGATGGTATTGATACGTTTTAAAGCATCGCAGTATGCTGCAATATTATCGTAGTGCTCAATTTGTGTGGTAAACTGACTTCTGCTTAACCCTAAACTATTGTTTACAAATTCATTTCCAAATTTAATCCAATCATTTTTTGGATAAGCTACATAGTGCGCATTGAAGTTACCAGTTGCTCCACCAAACTTAGCAGAGAAAGGAATCGCATTTAATTGATTGATTTGAATTTGTAAACGCTCCACAAATACATAAATTTCTTTTCCTAAACGAGTAGGAGAAGCTGGCTGACCGTGAGTACGTGCTAATAAAGAAATGTTTTTCCATTCTTTAGCTAAGCGAGTTAATTTATCGGTTACTTGTTTTAAATTTGGTAATACCACTTCATTGTTAGCTTGTTTTAGCGACAATGGAATTGACGTATTATTAATATCTTGAGAAGTTAAACCAAAGTGCACAAACTCTAAATAGTTTTCTAAACCTTGTGCTTTTAATTTTTCTTTAATGAAATACTCAACCGCTTTTACATCGTGGTTAGTTGTTTTCTCAGTTTCTTTAATTACCTCTGCATCAGCAAACGAAAAGTTTTGATACACGGCGTTTAAGCTAGCAATTTGACCCTCATTTAATTTTGGCAATTGAGGTAACCCTTGTTGTGATAACAAGATGAAATAATCAATTTCCACTTGCACACGGTATCTAATCAATCCAAACTCAGAAAAGTATGCTGCTAATTCGTTAGTTACTCGGCGGTAACGACCATCAACAGGAGATATAGCAGTAAGAGTATTTAATTCCATAATTTTTTAAAAATAAAGGGCAAATATAGGGAATTTTTAACTCTTTTAATTCCTATTCAACCACCACAATCTTCTTAAACTCTATTTTCTCTTTTCCAATTAATTTCACAACATACATGCCTTCTGCGTAGTTTGATAAATCAACCTTTTGAAGATTGCTTTGTATTTTATTTGCAGAAATTAATTTGCCGTTTAAATCATAAATTTCGTAAGCTGTAAACGTTTTTTCAGTTTGATAAATAGTGATACTGTTTTTTGTTGGATTAGGATAAATGGCTAATCCATTTTCAGGTACTATGTTTTGCTCAATGCTAGTTGGCATGCCATCGTATTTAATTTGTGCTTGCTGAGCGCCAGTAATTAAGTTTGCTAAACTATCGCCACCTAATATTGCAAAAGCTACTTTCACACTTTGGTTAGGAGCTATGGTAAAAGGTCCGCTACTCATCACATTTAAAACATCTACTCCATTACCTGCTACGCCTGCTGCCAAACGCGGCGTAGACATGGTTAAGTATTTGTCTTTAGAATCTGAACCATTAGCGTAGTCAATTCCGCCGTTACCGCCACTCACATGGTCAATCGCGTAAAAATTTGGAGGAGCGCTAGTGGTAAGTAATTTAATACCGCCATACTTTCCACCAGCTGCTGTATAGTAACTGTAGCCCATTTTAGTAACTGCATCATAAGCGCTTCTATTTTGTGCAAAGGTAGCACCATCAATATCCCAGTCTGCAAAAATACCAGCATACATTTTTTTGACAGTATCAGTGGCATGTGTGTTTGTAATCACATATTCCCAAATTACAAATTGTGTATTTGGCACCGCAGCCCATGCATAGGTATTTTGCTCGATACTTACAGGTAAAGGTTTAAATGATAAATTGTCTTGGTATTTTGCTTTAGTATCAAAATCCGATTTCATGGATGGTACTTGTAATGCAATACGATTAATAGTCCCAAAGTCGTTATCAGAAGCGCCGCCTAGTGTTACTCCTCTTATACAATCAGAAACTCTAGTAGTATCAGTTCCAACCATAAAACCTGCTTCGTATAATAAAGCTACATAGTTGTATTTAAAACCTAAGCCTTGCATTTGTGAATCCTGATTGTATCCTATTTTTCCTTTACTAGTAGCCGTTGTGCTTACATCATTAATTTTTATATTGATATAATCCAAATTAACGAAAATGGTAAAATATTGCTTGGCTTGATAGGTCCCATCACTCATTAATACTTCAAAATTTAAAGCAGTATTAATTGGAATAGCGCCAGTTAATTTAAATGTAAATGGATCTAATGAATTAGTTGTACTTGCCAGTGTATTAATAACTCCCAAAGATGTTGTATTATCAACGCTCTCAGCATAAGAAGATAGTGGCGTAACGGTTACATTTAAAGCAGATGTGGGACTTAAGTAATTAATGAATGTTCCTGAGATAAATAATGTATCGCCATTGATAAATGACATGTCGTTACGATCCGTAATGTTTTTATTAGTCATCACTACACTTGGACTTGCAGGGTCTGTAAGTGCTCTAAATAAATTAATACGCCCTGATCCTAGTTTATTTAAATAAGCTGGATTAGCAGCATAAATATTATCGGCAGTTACTTTTAAACGTTCAGCCACTTGCAAGCCATTATAAGATGGAAAGTGATTTTTTACAATGCCAGCTGCACCAGCTACCACGGGCGACGACATAGATGTTCCTGAGGATGTAATATAAATACTTCCTGGCCATGTAGAGTTAACATTATCGCCTGGTGCGCAAACATCAATCATATAACCATAATTAGAGTTAGAAAACTTAATATCGTTTTGAGAAGTATTTGCGACTGATAAAACATAATTATAAGCGGCTGGAAAAAAATCGCCATCGAAATTATTATTCCCTGCTGCACAAACTACTAAGCAGTTTTTATTAATGGTTGCATAATCAATCACATCTTGTCCAAACTGACTAGAGCCGCCACCGCCCCAAGAGCAGTTAATAATTTGGCAGCCATGGTCGGCAGCATATTTAATACCTTCGTAGGCTGCAATTAAGTTACCGTTAGCATCACCAATTTTTACTGGTAAAAATTTACAATTAAATCCTGTTCCTGCTCCTCCTAAATTATTGTCAGCACTCGCAGCTGCTAATCCTGATACATGAACACCGTGCGCATTAGCTTGCCAAGATGGATCGTTATCATTAACTCCCATGTCCCAACCCATGTAATTATCAGTGTAACCATCACCATCATTATCAATTCCATCTGGAACATCGGCATAATTTCGTTTTACATTATTAAATAAATCAGGATGTGTAAAGTCAACACCTGTATCAGTAATTCCAATCACAATAGCAGAATCACCTTTGTTCACATTCCATCCATTAAAAGCATTAATGGTTTGTAAATGATATTGATCAGTTGGGTTAGCCAATGGGTCGTTAGGGGTATAATTTACTTTTGGAATAAAATGAGGTTCGGCATACACTAAAATATCAGATAGTAATAATTTACTAATTGCTTTTTCGATTGATAAATTAGAAGTGTAGTTTAACTCGTATATCAATGATAAATCTGCGTAAATTTGACCTGATTCATTATATGGTTTAGCAGGACTTTTGTCTAATGGAAATTTTTTGTGGAGATTTTTTACGCCAACAGCAACTGAAAGAGCGATAAATGCTGGATGTTCAATTTTTGTATTTAAGCAAATATTTGCAAAAGCTGGTTTTACTTTAATGATAATGGTTTTTTCTATATAATCTTTATCTGAAATGTCAACTGACAATTGATATGTTTTTTGAGCATCCATTTGAATGAATGTACAGATGCATAATAGAAAAGAAATAATTGTCTTCACATTGTTTTTTAGTCTAACATATAATTTTGGTGTTTGTTGTACTTCTCAAGCGTGCGGATTCCAGAAGAGCTAATATGTTCAAATTCCTTATCACAAAAAATATTTATGATTTTGATATCTGGTTTTAATTCTTGTATGTAACGGTATTGATTTTGTTCATATTGAAAATCAGTTGAGTTTCTTAGTCCACGAACTACCGTTACATCATATCCAAAAGATTCAATGTGGTCAGTTAGTAAACTGTTATAGGATGTAATTTGTCTGTTTGAAATAGTTTTAGGCACAGGCCATACATGCACATCCTTTGCTGGATTTTTACCAAAAGCGATAATTACTTTGTCAAATAATTTTTCGGCTTTTTGTAATACGTTATAATGTCCTTTATGAAATGGGCTAAAACTCCCAGCAAATACCCCAATTTTTGGTTGGTTAGTTTTAACATAATCATGCAAAGCTATTGCTGGTGCAGAGTTTATATGCTTTACTAAAAAGGCTAAACGTTGTTTTTGATAATCCAAAAAATCGTGATGTTGATATAAAGCAAATTCTTTTCGCTCTAATTCTAGCAACTCAGCAAATGTGCTATTTGGGTTTATGGAAGAAAATTGTATCATTATCTTTGTGTTTTTAACCGCAGAGTTCGCGGATTCTTAATAGTATTTTCTTTTTCTTTGCGCAAATATCTTAGCGTTCTTTGCGTTTAAGTTTCTATTTCTTTTTTAAATAAAACAAAGTACTACAATTCGTTTTTTGTAAAATTTTATTGGCTTGTTCTTTAATTTGTTCAGCGGTTACTTTTTGATAGTTCTCAATTTCTAAGTTAATTAAATTAGCATCACCTAATAGTTCAGAAATAGCCAAGTTTGTAGCTTTGTTTAATACATCTGCTTCGCTATAAGTAACAGTTGATTCTACTTTGTTTTTACATTTTTGTAGTTCATCAGCTGCTACTAATTCGTTTTGTAGTTTAGCAATTTCAGCATCAATGCCAGCTTCTGCGGCTTCAATACTTACGCCATCATTTACTTTCCCCGAAATCACAAATAAACCTTTATCAAAATCACCCATCACGTATGCGTGGATGTCGCTAAATAGCTGTTTGTCTTTTATTAAGTTTTTATATAAACGAGATGAATTACCACGAGATAAAATATCCGAGATCAAATCTACTGTGTGATATTCAGCATCATTTCTAGCGCACATGCGGTATGCTCTATAAATACTATTAATTGGAACGTCGCGTTCAACGGTTAAGCTTCTGTATTCTGTTTGTGGCGGTTCTGCGGGTAAGTTACGTTTTGGTTTTACACCAGCATCAATTGGTTCAAACCATTTTTCTGCTAAAGCTTTTACTTGTGCAACTTCCACATCACCTGCTGCTACTAAAACGGCATTGCTTGGATTATAATGCGCTTTAAAAAATGCTTTTACTTCTTCCATCGTGGCATCTTCAATGTGTTTTATTTCTTTACCAATCGTAGCCCATTTGTAGGGATGCTTTTTATAAATTAAGGGACGTAATAATAACCATACATCACCGTAAGGTTGATTTAAGTAACGTTGTTTAAATTCTTCAATTACTACGCTTCGTTGCACTTCTAAGCTTTTTTTATCAAATGCTAAACTCAACATTCTATCGCTTTCCAGCCAAAAAGCTGTTTCTAAATTTTCAGAAGGAACCGTGCAGTAGTAATTGGTAATATCGTTAGTGGTAAAGGCATTATTTTCTCCGCCCACCAATTGTAAGGGCTCGTCATAATTGGGAATATTTATACTGCCACCAAACATTAAATGTTCAAATAAATGGGCAAATCCTGTTTTATTTTCGTCTTCATCACGCGCACCAACATCGTAAATAATATTTAAGCAAGCCATAGGCGTACTTTTGTCTTGATGAACAATAACAGTGAGATTATTTTTAAGTTTAAATTTTTCGAACTGAATCATATATTTTATTGAACTAATTTATGTTTAAAGATACTAAAAAGGCTTTAATACTTACAGTCTTGATGAAAAAATAACCACATAGAGACATAGAATACTATTTGTTATAAAGTCAAATATAGAAAACATGTTTTTTTTCATAGTTGAACTATACAAAAGCTAAGCTTCTTTTATACTTTTTTCAAATCAAAGCAAAACCATGTGTCTGTGTGGTTAAAAAAATCTTATTTTTAAATTCTAGTTTATGGAACTTTGGGAAAGGATAAAAAAGTATGAAAGTTTACACATTGTTTTTTGGTTAATAAAAGACAGTTGCTGGATGCTTGAACTCAAATGGTTAGGAATCATCATGGTTATTCCTACTTTAATTATTGCTGCCATTATCGTTTATATTACCCTAAAAACCACCGATGTTTTCTTAAATCTGGCTATTTTATTTTGGATTTGTGCCAATAGTTTTTGGATGTATATCGAATTTTTTACTACAGGTGAACGTAAATTATGGGCGTCTATACCCTTTTCATTAGGCTTTATTTTTGTGGCAATTTATTACTATAAAACTCTTATTTCTAATAGTTCTCCTAATAAAAAGTAATAGTAAAATTTTCTAGGACAAAACTCGTCTAATTTTTTGTTTCAAAGTCATAAAAACTATTATATTAGGCACTTAAATTTAAAAAGCAATTTTCCTATGGAAACTACACCATATCAATCAACACATAAAATTCGAATTGTAACAGCTGCCGCTTTATTTGATGGACATGATGCTGCTATCAATATCATGCGTCGTATTATTCAATCAAGTGGAGCGGAGGTTATTCACTTAGGCCATGATAGAAGTGCTCAAGAGGTTGTAAACTGTGCTATTCAAGAAGATGCAAACGCCATTGCCGTAACTAGCTACCAAGGCGGACACGTAGAGTATTTTAAATATATGTACGATTTATTGAAGGAGAAAGGGTGTGAACACATCAAATTATTTGGTGGTGGAGGTGGCGTAATTCTTCCTGAAGAAATTGAGGAATTGCACAACTATGGAATTGCTCGTATTTATGCGCCAGATGATGGCCGTGCGATGGGGTTGCAAGGAATGATCAATGATTTGTTACGTCAGTGTGATTATGCTACTGGTACTAATATTAAAAATGATGTGGCTAAAATAGCCGAGAGAGATTATAAATCTATTGCTCGTATAATTTCAGCAGCCGAAAATTTTAATGAAGAAAATATTGGTTTATTAAATGAGTTAAAATCAAAAGCCGAAAAATCAGCAACGCCTGTGTTAGGGATTACTGGTACTGGTGGAGCTGGTAAATCAAGTTTAGTTGATGAATTAGTACGTCGTTTTTTAATTGATTTTAAAGATAAACAAATTGCTATTATTTCGGTTGACCCTTCGAAACGTAAAACAGGCGGCGCTTTATTAGGTGATCGTATTCGCATGAATGCCATCAAAAACGATCGCGTGTATATGCGTTCATTAGCAACTCGTCAAAGTAATTTAGCATTAAGTAAATATGTGCAAGATGCGGTTAACATTTGCAAGGCAGCTAATTTTGATTTAATTATTTTAGAAACTTCTGGTATTGGCCAATCAGATACTGAAATTATTGAACACTCTAATATGAGCTTGTATGTAATGACTCCTGAATACGGAGCGGCAACTCAGTTAGAGAAGATTGATATGTTAGATTTTGCTGATATTATTGCGTTAAACAAATTTGATAAACGTGGCGCATTGGATGCGATACGTGATGTCAAAAAACAATACAAACGTAATCACAACTTATGGGAGATTGCAGATGAAGATATTCCAGTATTCGGAACAATCGCTTCTCAATTCAACGATCCAGGCATGAATCGTTTGTACAAAGCAGTGATGAATAAAATGGTTGAGAAAACAGGTAACAAAGCATTAGCTTCTCAATTTCATATTACGGAAGAGATGAGTGAAAAAATTTATATCATTCCTCCTTCAAAAACACGTTACTTATCAGAGATTTCTGAAAACAACCGTAATTACGATAAGAGAGCTAATGCCCAAGCAGAGGTTGCTCAAAAATTATATGGTATTCAAAAAACCATCGAAACGATTTTTGAATCTAACATAGATGATAAAGATCGCTTGATTAAAGGTTTGCAAGAAGCGTTTGAAAAAACAAAATTAGATTTAGATCCTCGTCATTTATTAGTAATTGAAGGATGGGAAGCAAAGAAGAAATTGTATAGCAGTGAGTTTTATGAATTTAAAGTGCGTGACAAAGTATTAAAAATCGAAACACATTACGAATCATTATCACATACTCAAATTCCGAAAATTGCTTCACCAAAATATACTTCTTGGGGAGATATTTTAAAATGGACTTTGCAAGAAAATTTCCCTGGAGATTTTCCATACACGGCTGGTATCTATCCATTCAAGCGAGAAGGCGAAGATCCAACGCGTATGTTTGCTGGCGAAGGTGGTCCGGAAAGAACCAACAAACGTTTCCATTATGTAAGTAAAGGATTGCCTGCGGCACGTTTAAGTACAGCCTTTGATAGTGTAACGTTATATGGTAACGATCCTGATTACCGTCCGGATATTTATGGTAAGATTGGTAACTCAGGGGTGAGTATTTGTTGTTTAGATGATGCTAAGAAATTATATTCTGGTTTCAATTTAGCAGATCCTAAAACATCGGTGTCGATGACCATTAACGGTCCAGCGCCAACGATGGCAGCATTTTTTATGAATGCAGCAATTGACCAACAATGCGAAATTTATATCAAAGAAAATAAATTAGAAAAAGAAGTAGAAGCAAAAATAGCGGCTATTTATAAGGCAAAAGGTACTGTTCGTCCTCGTTACCAAGGTGAATTGCCAGAAGGTAATAATGGATTAGGTCTAATGCTATTAGGTGTTACGGGAGATCAGGTATTACCTAAAGAGGTTTATGAAAAAATTAAAGCAACCACTTTATCACAAGTGCGTGGTACCGTGCAAGCAGATATTTTAAAAGAAGATCAAGCGCAAAACACTTGTATTTTTAGTACAGAGTTTAGTTTACGTGTGATGGGTGATGTGCAACAATACTTCATCGATCAAAAAGTACGTAACTTCTATTCAGTTTCTATTAGCGGTTATCACATTGCAGAAGCAGGAGCAAATCCTATCTCTCAATTAGCGTTTACATTAGCTAATGGATTTACGTTTGTAGAATACTACTTAAGTCGCGGAATGCACATTGATGATTTTGCACCAAATTTATCATTCTTCTTTAGTAACGGTATCGATCCTGAATATAGTGTGATTGGTCGCGTAAGCCGCCGTATATGGGCTAAAGCCATGAAATTACGTTACGGTGGAAACGAAAGAAGTCAAATGTTGAAGTATCATATTCAAACTTCTGGTCGTTCGTTACACGCGCAAGAAATTGATTTCAATGATATTAGAACAACTCTTCAAGCGCTATATGCGATTTACGATAACTGTAATTCATTACACACCAATGCGTATGATGAAGCGATTACAACACCAACAGAAGAATCTGTTCGTAGAGCAATGGCTATTCAGTTAATTATCAACCGTGAATTAGGTTTAGCGAAAAATGAAAATCCATTACAAGGTTCTTTCATCATTGAAGAATTAACCGACTTAGTAGAAGAAGCTGTGTTAACTGAGTTTGATCGCATCTCTGAACGTGGCGGGGTATTAGGTGCCATGGAAACGATGTATCAACGCGGTCAAATACAAGAGGAGAGTTTATACTACGAAACATTGAAACACACGGGTGAGTACCCAATTATAGGTGTAAACACATTCTTATCTAGTAAAGGAAGTCCAACTGTATTACCTCGTGAAGTTATTCGTTCAACAACTGAAGAGAAGGAATACCAAATTACGATGTTAGCAGAGTTACACAAAACACACGCTGATAAACATGATGAAATGGTAAAACGTTTACAAACAGCAGCAATCCATAACAAAAATATTTTTGCTGAGTTAATGGATGCCGCTAAGTTTATGAGCTTAGGCGAAGTAACTAAATGCTTATTTGAAGTAGGCGGGCAGTATAGAAGGAATATGTAATGAGATCGTTTTGTATTATTCTATTTATGCGTTTTCTTTTTCCTGTTAACGCGCAAGAAGCAACTCTTCATGATTTTTTTTCAAAACAATACGACTATTATAATTATCCTATAGAAATTGTTTCGCAAACAGACAGCACGGTTACTGTATTAAGTGAAGTTGAAATGAAATTTGGGAAAGATTTGATGCTCACAAAATATAGCATTAGGGATACACAAGCAGTTTTCGAGAGAAGAATACATGTTGATAGTCTTTTTAATGGCTGGTTTAATCATAAGGAAATTAATTTTCAATTTTATGAAAACAATGGAACCTTGGCTTTTTTAGTTGAAAAGAAAACAAAGAATAAGATTGTTATTTATGGCAAGTTGATCAACGAAGACGGTAAGATGACGAATTTAGCTGCCTTGGATAGTGTTGTGAAGCTCGATAAAAATTTAGATTCGTTTAGTTACGATTTTATTCCAACGTCCAATAAAAAAAATGTAATTCTTGTTTGTCATCGCAATTATTTAAGTGGATTTAGAAGAGATAAGTGTACCATGTTTAGTATACCGAAATTAGAAAAAAGCTTGGAAATAGATTTGCCTAAAAATTCAATTGGAATTAGCGAGAATTATAATTTTGATACGGATTTTCAAAACAATTTATTTTATGCTGTACATAATAAATATACTGAAATTGGGGACAGTATGATAGTGTTTAAAGTTGAAATAAAAACAAAGAATTTCAGTCAATTTAAAATGGTTAAGCAAACCCGTTTAATGAATTTTAAACCGCTTTTTTCCAATCAAATACTTGTGTATGGGATTATTAACCTGACGTTTAAAGACAATGATTCGATTAAGAAATCTTTATATTTTCAAAAACTAAATTTGAATACTGGACAAATTATCATGGATACACTAGTTGTGCTATCTTCCGATATTCAAGCTAATTTGTCATATACGTATAAGTCGCTTGATAATAATCCTTTAACCAAGCTTTTTACTTTAATTTCTGATGATATAATTGATGGGCAGTTAATTGCCATATACGAGCACAACCACAATTCTACAGCATTAAATGATTTAAATAGACGGATAACTAGAATTGACCCACAAAATAAAAATGCCACCATAACCGAAAAATTAGAGTATTTAGTTTCTTCATTTAACTTAACTACCAATAAACTCAGCTATGTAACATTAGTGCCTAAAAAAATCATATACCACACAGTCCGTTATAGGTTAGAAGAAATAAATCCTTTTTATTGTATTTATAACAACAACAGAGTGAACTTATCATTTTATGAAAACAGAGCTAATATTACTATTAAACCTAATAAGCGACATAATTTTAACGCATTTAATCAGGTAAGTACTTTAACGGACGTTAATACCGTGAACTATGCAAATGACGACAAAACATTAATTTCATTTAATCTGCGAGGTTATTGGAGGCCATTAAATTCAGCTCGTACTCAAAAGTGTAATAAAATTTACTACTTTAATTACATGAAACATTATTTAGGCATCGCATATTATAATTTGCCGAGCTAACTTTTGTTTAAGCCGTTTATCCATTATTTTTAGTTTATTTTATTTTTTGTTTAATTTTACCAAAACATTAAAAACCTAATCTATGAAAAAAATTCTTTACGTTATTATTGTTATCAGCGCCTTGTATTTAATTTTATGTTTATTTGGTCCTTCACAAATTAAAGTGGAACGTTCAATAGATATTAAAATTTCATCTGTTGAAGATCTTCAACATAAATTGGCTGATTTAAAATTCTTTCATGATAAATGGAGTCCTTGGACTAGAAGAGACCCTAACATGAAAACAACTTACGCGGGAGTGTGTTGTGAACCCGGCAGTAGTTATAGTTGGGAAAGTGAAAAGGACAGCGTAGGTAAGGGGATTATGACTTTTAATAAATTTAATGCAGATAGTGTATTAATGACTTTAAATTTTGATAATACTGGAGACACAAAAGTATATTACATTACAAAAGCTAATGATAATGGAACGATTAGTGTAAACTGGGGAATGGTATTTGATATTGGGTTCTTTGGACGTGCACCTATGTTATTTATGAATATGGATAAAATGATTGGTCCAGATTATGAAACTGGTTTAAAAACATTAAAAACTGTTATAGAATCAATGCCAGTAGAAACTACTACGAATTATGAAGTAAAAGAATTAACTTGGGATGCTAAAACATTTTACGGAATAAAAGAAAAATTGTCATTCGAAAAACTACCTGCATTTTTTGGAACATCTTATGGGAAAATCGGCGAAGCATTAGGAAAAGCAAAAGCACAACCAATTGGAATGCCAAAAGCTATTTATTTTACATTCGACGAAAAAACGATGGTAACTGATGTAGCTGCAGTGATGGAAGTTGCTAATGGGACCAAGCTAGAAGGTGTCGAAAAATTTGAAACACCAGCAGGTAAAGTGTTATTGATCGAATATTTTGGAGCCTATGATAAGTCAGCTAACGCGCATTATGCGTTGGATGCTTATATGAAATCAAAAGGACTAACTCAAACTTTTGTCTTAGAGGAATATGCTAATGATCCTATGACGGAAAAAGATACTGCTAAATGGCAAACTAATATTTTTTATTTAATCAAATAAAAGCTACAATGATGATTTTAAAAGCTCTCACTAATTGTGAGGGCTTTTTTATTTATATTTATATAATCTTTTAATGCAGTATGAAACATTTTTTTCTTAAGTATCTTATTTTCTTTTTTTTATTCATAGGACTCAATTCTTTCTCTCAATTAGACTCTCTTAAAAATCAAGCACACTTTACTAAGCATTTAACTTGGGGTGATACTTTTTTTGGAAGCGAGGACATGTATCAGGTTTGCTATCCTAAAGACCATCGCTCGATGTTTTATTTTATTATTATTTTTTCTTGCACAACCTTAGCATTAGGCCTTTGGATCATTTACATCAAGCATCATAGCAATAAAAAATTGCTTGAAAAAAATCAAATAATTTCAGAGCAAAATAAGGATTTGATAGATAGTATTAATTATTCTCAACGAATTCAGCAAGCCATATTGCCAGACAAAGCCTGTGAAGAAGAGGTTTTAAACAACGGCTTTATTTTGTATAAACCTAAACATATTGTTAGTGGAGATTTTTATTTTTTACACAAAGTTGGTGATTTTGTATTTATTGCAGTCATTGATTGTACTGGTCATGGAGTTCCTGGGGCTTTATTAACTATGCTTGCTCACAACGCAATTAGTAAAGCTGTTGTTGAAAAGGAGTTAACAGACCCTACTGCTATATTAGATAGTATGAATAACGACGTAAAAATTGCATTAAAGCAGAGTAAAGATAATTCATTACAAGACAGTATGGAAGTTGCATTTGTTTGCCTAAATACATCTACCAATGAGTTGTTGTTCTCGGGAGCCAATCTATCGTTGATTTATGTACAGAATAAAAATTTGAATATTCTTAATGGGGAGAAATGTTCAGTTGGTTCGGTTCAAGAAAACATTACGACCCCTCCAAAAACACATAGACTCCAGTTTAGTAAAGGTGATTGTTTTTATTTGTATTCAGATGGTTATGCCGATCAGTTTGGTGGACCAAAAGGTAAAAAATTTAAATACAAACAATTAGAAGATTTACTTTTATTGAATCACGCTAAGTCTTCTCATGAACAAAAAGAAATTTTGAATTCAAGTATTGAAAATTGGAAAGGTAGTTTAGAACAAGTGGATGATATAACGATAATAGGTTATACAATAGTCTAGTAGTTGTTAATTGCTTTTTTTATCACATCCATTTGCACGCCACAGTATAATTCATAAGCACCAATTCCTTTGGGTAAAGCAAAGCACAAATCATCACCTATATTTTTCTTATCATGAAGAATGTATTTTAATAGCTGAGTTTCAGTTTCCTTAGTGATTTTAATGTTTTTATAAATGGAAGAAATATAATTCGCTATTTCTTTTTGTTCTTTCGAAGTAATTCGTTTAAGAGTATGAGCTATTTCTGCTTCCATAATCATCCCCGCCGCTACAGCTTCGCCGTGTAAAATATCTTTTTGTTGACGAATTAATGAACTTTCTAAAGCATGACCAATATTGTGCCCAAAGTTTAATGATTTACGTAAATTGTTTTCATGTAAATCTTTTTTCACAATATTATTTTTCAATTCAATAGCTTTTGTAATAACCATTTCTGAACTAAACTCTTTCGTTGATTTTAATTTTTTTAATAATTTCCAAAATTCAGCATCTGCTATTAAGGCTATTTTAATAACTTCTGCATAGCCGTTTGATATTTGCCTTTCAGATAAGGTTTCTAAAAATACTGGATTTACAAAAATACCTTTTGGTTCTGTTGTTGTGCCAATATGATTTTTAATGCCCTCAAAATCAACACCTGTTTTGCCTCCAACGCTTGCATCTACCATGCTTAATAAAGTAGTGGGGATATTAATACAATCAATTCCTCGTTTATATGTTGATGCCACAAATCCACCTAAATCGCTTATAACGCCACCACCTAAATTTACAATTAAGCTTTTTTTATCAGCACCAGTATCGGTTAGTGCTCCCCACACTTGTAAACAGGTTTCTAAGGTTTTTTTCTCTTCTCCACTTTCTAATTCAATAATTTCTGCTTCATTTAATTTTGGAACATGAAATAATACAGTGGGTAAACAAAATTCAAAGGTATGCTCATCACATATAATGTAATAATTACTGTATTTGTTTTTAGCTAAAAAAGCATTAAGCGAATCAAAACTTTTTTCGCCAATATAGATAGAGTAGGAGGTTGATTTAATAGTAGCCATTTTAAAGTATTTGTTTTATTTGTGATAAAGCTTGTTTAGCTTTTATATTATTTGGATTACGTTTTAATAGTTTATTCAAATAGATTTCAGCTTGTTTAAATTCTTTTTTGTAAGCATACAAGCCAGCTATATTTAGTAATAAAGCCTCATAATCTGGATCTAAAGATAATGCTTTAAAATATAATTTTTCTGATTCTTGCATTTTTCCTTGCATTAATTTTACATATCCTAAATTGGTTAAAGCAGATACGTGTTTTGGATTTTCATTTAAAATCTCGGTAAATTCTTTTTCAGCATTTGATAATTGTCCTTGACTTGCCATTGCTGAACCATATTTGTTTTTAAAATCTAATACATACGACGCCAAGTCAACTGCTTTTTTATAATAATTTATTGAGCGCTGTAAATCACCTAAGTTATAAAAGGCTTCACCAATACGGTAGCTTGTCCAAGCATGGTCGTTTGAGTATGATTTTTTAATCAATAAAGTATTTAAAATGGTTTGATCATTTAGTTTATTAATATAATACACAATTTTATTAAAATCATTTTTTATAAAGTATAATTGAACTAATGGTTCTATGTTTTCTTTTATGTCAGTTTCTGTTTTATCTTTTAAATAAATTAATGCACTATCTAAATAGTATGATTTATTTTCAAATTTTTCATACTGATTTAAATACGCTTTAGCTTTTGTTATTGAGTTAGGATTTTTTTCATTAATCGCATACAAGCCAATAAATTCTTTTATTCCTTTTTTATCTGTGTTTGATAATGGTTTTCTAATGTAATGATCATGAACAGTTACATGCGGAATATCAATAGAACCTGATTTTGGCATGTGACAACTCACACAATTAGACTCTTTAGTGATGTTTTTTTTATTGCAAACTAATTTCGAAGCTAAAGTTGAATTGTCTCTAGCCTCTTCAATCCCTTTTCTCTTTTCAGCCCCTTTATAATGGCACGAATTACAGGCATCATTAAACACATTTGGATTTGTTTCTCTTACACTCACATGGGGATTGTGACAGGTCACACAAGTCATCGCATCTTTATATGGTTTTAGCTTTTGAGTGGCAGTTGCTCTTTCCTCCTTTGAAGGGGGTGCCTGAAAGGCGGGGGGTGTTGTCTTTTCAATTGACTTTATAAAACACGCACTTTGTTTTAATCTGTCAGCATGAGAAGCCATAATAAACTCATTATCCGCATTTTTGTATTTAGGTAAAAACACTGTCATGTAATCGCTCAGCTTCATGCCTGGTTTAAAATCATAAAATGATTTCCCTTCTTTTAATATCGTGTTACCTTGTAAATGGCAACGCTGACAAATATCAAATTGAGCATCAATGCTCAACTTAGCAGGATTTACAATGCTATAATCAATATATTTTGATGTATCAATTCGGCTTCCTGTTTGTCGTTCAGCTACGTGTATACTTCCTGGCCCATGGCAACGCTCACAATTAATACCTTCAGGCACGGCAGTAAATTTATTTTCAGAGCCTAATACAAATTCCGGATAGTTGTTGTGACAACTCATACACTCTAATCCAATCTTGCGCATAAAACGACTATTATGCCCATCTTCAAAACCTGGTGGCAAATCCCATTTCTTTTTTTGAGTGTAAAAAGTCATTGGCATTTGATTCAAATAACCATTTACAGATTGTATATGTGAATTGGTGTGTTGCCCTGAACCAACTATGTAATTAACAGTTTCAAACCTTTTATAAATAGTATCTCTTCCTTGTAAACGGTATTCTAAAAATCGCAAACTATCATTTTGCCAAAATGCTTTGTAATAAAAATCACCAATTTTATCATGTATTACTGAGTTGTGATAATCAGCTGATGATTTTGTTTTGGTAGCAACATCAAATGATTTTCCCATTCCTGTTTTGACGAATGTTTGGTAAATATCTTGATGACATAATTTACAAGTATTAATTCCAACATATTTTGCAGAGTCGGAATGATTCAAATACAACAACGTATCTTTTTTAATTTCTGATGATATTGTTTTCCCTTCTGGTGTTTGGCAAGAATATACTATTAGCATGATTATCATAATTATGCTAATCAAAAATGAATATATATGTATTGGGTATTTAATACTTTTTAATTTTTTTTAAAGATACTCACATTATTTAAAATTTTGATTTGCAATTTACGGCTTCAAAAAATAAAAAAGCTACAATTTGTAGCAATCACTAACTATAAAATCATACTATTTTCGCAAAAACAATTTTTATGCAGAAAGCCGATATTCTTTTTACAGAAGCTGTTATAATAAATAAAATTTATACAATAAGAGGGTATAAAGTGATGCTAGATAGGGATTTAGCTGAATTGTATTTGGTTGACACAAAAAGATTAAATGAGCAAGTTAAAAGAAATTTGAAACGCTTTCCTGATGATTTTATGTTTCAATTAACTAGTACTGAGTTTGAAATTTTGAAGTCGCAAATTGCGACTTCAAGTTGGGGAGGTGCCAGAAAATTACCTTTTGTGTTTACCGAACATGGCGTTTTGATGTTGTCAAGTATTTTAAATAGCAATAGGGCAATAGAAGTTAATATTCAAATCATGCGTATTTTTAGTAAAATTCGTAAAGTATTAGCAGATACTTCTGAAGTAAGAATTTTAATAGACGAACTTAGACGTAAAACGGAAAATAATACTAAAAATATCGAAGTGGTTTTTCAATATTTAGATGAGCTAATCGAAAAACAAGAAACCCAAATCACGAGAAATAAAATTGGCTTTAATGTAAATAATGAGTAAAACATATTTCTCTCTAAATCTAAATAATTACTTTTTCTATGTGGCGATGTGGTTAATATTTCAAATATTTACCTTATTTTAATGATTATTTAATGCCAATTGCTACATTTTCAATAAGATAAATTGGTTTCTGACTTAAAAAGAACTAATTTTGCGCCCTTATTAAAATATACCATGTCAGAAATTAGAAACATTGCCATCATTGCCCATGTCGATCACGGGAAAACAACATTAGTAGATAAAATTTTACACCAATGTAATTTATTTAGAGAAAATCAAGCGTCAGGCGAGTTAATCCTTGATAACAACGACTTAGAGCGTGAGCGTGGTATTACTATTTTAGCTAAAAACGTATCTGTTACTTATAAAGGAACAAAAATTAACATCATTGATACACCAGGCCATGCTGACTTTGGTGGAGAAGTTGAACGTACATTAAATATGGCGGATGGTGTAATTTTATTAGTAGATGCTTTTGAAGGGCCTATGCCTCAAACACGTTTTGTGACTCAAAAAGCAATTGCTGCTGGTAAAAAAGCCATCGTAGTAATCAATAAAGTTGATAAGCCAAACTGTCGTCCTGAAGAAGTTCATGATAACGTATTTGATTTATTCTTTAACTTAGATGCTACTGAAGATCAATTAAATTTCCCAACAGTTTATGGTTCTAGTAAGCAAGGTTGGATGGGTGCAGATTATAAAACACCTACAACAGATGTTACCTATTTATTAGATACAATTTTGGAAAATATTCCAACGGCTCCTGAGCGTGTTGGAACTTTACAAATTCAAATTACATCATTAGATTATTCTTCTTTCATTGGCCGTATCGCAGTAGGACGTGTTTTCCGTGGCATTATTAAAGAAAACATGCCAGTATCAGTTGTAAAACGTGATGGAAGCATTCAAAAGTCTCGTATTAAAGAATTATTTGTATTTGAAGGTTTAGGTAAAGTTAAAGTATCTGAAGTTCAAACAGGTGATATTTGTGCATTTACAGGAATTGAAGGTTTTGAAATTGGCGATACAGTTGCTGATTTTGACGCTCCAGAAGCAATGCCAACAATGAAAATTGATGAGCCAACAATGAGTATGTTATTTACCATTAACAACTCTCCTTTCTTTGGTAAAGATGGTAAATTCGTTACTTCTCGTCACTTACGTGATCGTTTATATAAAGAATTAGAGAAAAACTTAGCAATGCGTGTTGAAGAAACTTCTTCTCCTGATTCTTATTTAGTATTTGGTCGTGGTATCTTACATTTATCGGTTTTAATTGAAACGATGCGTCGTGAGGGCTATGAGTTACAATTAGGTCAACCACAAGTTATTGTTAAAGAAATTGATGGTCAAAAATGCGAGCCAATTGAGGTGTTAACAGTAGATGTTCCTCAAGAATCAGCTTCTAAAGTAATTGACTTAGTAACTCAACGTAAAGGAAATTTATTAATCATGGAAGCTAAAGGAGATTTAACTCACATTGAGTTCGAAATCCCTTCTCGTGGTATTATCGGTTTACGTAATAATGTTTTAACGGCTACAGCTGGTGAGGCTATTATGGCTCACCGTTTTAAAGATTATGAGCCTTGGAAAGGCCCAATTCCAAGCCGTATTGCAGGTGTATTAATTTCTAAAGATAAAGGAACAGCGGTAGCTTATTCTATTGATAAATTACAAGATCGTGGTAAGTTCTTCGTTGAGGCAGGTGACGAAATTTACCCAGGTATGGTAATTGGCGAGCATATCCGTCCTGATGATTTAGTTGTAAATATCTGTACTGAAAAACAATTAACGAACATGCGTGCATCAGGTACTGATGATAAAATGCGTATTGTACCAAAAATTAACTTCAGTTTAGAAGAAGCAATGGAATACATCCAAGGTGATGAGTATGTTGAAATTACTCCATCTTTTATCCGTTTACGTAAAATCTATTTAGATGAAAACGAACGTAAACGTATGGGTAAAACGTTATTAGCTAAATAATATTATTTATTTAAATTATTAAGCCTTACAGCAAAGTTTGCTGTAAGGCTTTTTGTTTCATACAATTTGCAGTTCTACTAACTAAGTTGTTCAATCTATTTCATCTATGCTAATCTACTTAATCAGCGTCATCTGTGTTCCGTTTAAAAAGCTGAGCAAATAATTTTCTCTTATAACTTATAACTTATAACTTTGAACTTAAATATGAAGCCTAGTTACGAAGAAATATACATGGAGTTAGCCGAAAAGCTAGCCTTACGCTCACATTGCGTAAAAGCTCAAGTAGGCGCGGTTTTAACCAAAGACACACGGATTGTATCTCTTGGCTATAATGGCCCGCCAGCAGGCACACATAATTGTGATCAAGAATGGCCAGAACATGGTTGTGCTAGAGATAGCAAAGGAAGTTGCTCATTAGCACTTCATGCCGAGCAAAACGCTATTTTATATGCGGTTAAAAACAACACAACGATTGATGGTTCTACTTTATATGTAACTTTATCACCATGTATTGCATGTGCACGAGTAATCTATACGATGGGAATTAAGAAAGTGTATTATAAAAATAGCTATGCCGAATACAAAAAAATTCCAACAGATGAAGGCGTGGATTTTTTAAGAAAATTTGGAGTAGAAGTGATTAGGTACAAAGGTAAAGAGTAATTAGTAAAACATTATATTAAAATCATAAAATATTATACCATGTTTTTTAAAATATTTTTTTTAGTAGTTGCTTTTACAATCTTTCAAAATCATTGCATAGCGCAAGAAGGCGGAGCCCCCCCTAAAAAAAATCAATCTATTAAAAGTAAGCGTAAGCAATATAAAGAAGATAAACGTAAATGGAAAGAAGAACGTAGAAACAAACGCGCCGAAGAAAAAAAAATCCGTGATCATCATAAACGAATTCAAACTAAAGAAGTTCGAAAGAGAATGAAACGTAGTAAAGGAAAAGCGATTCGAAATAATGCCCATCAACGCGAACCATTTTTTCAACGACTTTTTCAGAAAAAAAGAGGAAAAGGTTCTAAACAACCTAAGGAAAAATCATCTAAAACTCAATAAAAGTTTGGTTTAATGGGCTTTAGAAGATCTTTATTAAAAACCAGATGTTATTAACATTCAAAAATGCTTATTTTCAACCACTTATAGCCAAAATTCTACCACTTATCAATTTAACGCATCCATTTAGCAGAAGTATACTTAACCCCATTTCATTTTTCGTAATTTCGTGTTAATTCATGTTAAGATTTAGTACCCTTTAACAAAAAAAACTTGGAAAATAACAGGCGTATAATCAGAATATTACAAAAAAGCATTAGAAAAATTTGCACTAGTTGCCTATCATTTATATATTTATCCGCTCGTTCAAATCGGACGTAATTAAAATACTATCAATATGTTAAGAAAAATTTACTTTTCAATCATAACACTTTTATTAGCTGGCGCCTCTATAATTGCCCAAAATAATGGCGGTGCCATTAAAGTTTTATTAAAAGATAAGTCAAATGGGGAAACAATTCCGTTTGCAAACGTTGTGGCTTATCAAGGCGGCGTGCAAGTTGGTGTTGGAACTACCGATATGGATGGTTATGCAATGATTAAGCCTTTAGCGCCTGGTAAATACGACGTAAAGGGAGTTTATGTTGGTTATCAAGCCCAAGAAATAAAAGGGGTTGTAGTTGGTGAAGCCAAAACAGCATATGTTACTATTGAGCTTTCTAATGGAGAGGGTGTTAGATTAGATGAGGTTGTAGTAGTTGATTTTCAAGAGCCTTTAATTGATGGTGATATGAAATCTGGTGGTACAGTAACTCGTGAAGAATATCAAAATATGGCTACTAAAAATATTAATTCAGTAGCTGCTACTACAGCAGGTGTATTCCAAGCAGATGAAGGTAGTGCATTAAGTGTTCGTGGTGGTCGCTCTTCTTCTACAATTTATTTCGTAGATGGAGTTAAAGTAATTGGTGGCTTAGGTGTTCCTCAACAAGGTGTTGAACAGTTAAACGTTATTACAGGAGGTGTACCTGCACAATATGGTGATGCTACTTCTGGTATTATCTCTGTTACAACTCGTGGACCAGCTAGTAAATTTGGCGGAGGTATAGAATTAATTTCATCTCAGTTAACTGATAAATATGGTTATAACTCTTTAGGTTTTTCTTTAACAGGACCTCTTTTACAAAAAAGAGATTCTACAGGACAAAAAAAAGCAATAATAGGGTTCTTTTTATCAGGTCAAGGAACGTATGAAAAAGACCCAGCTCCTTCTTATGTTAAATTATGGAAAGTAAAAGATGAAAAATTAACTGAGCTTGAAAAAAATCCTTTACGTGTAGTATCTGTTGGAAATGATTTTGTTTTCCGCAGGGAGCTAGATTACTTAACTAAGGAAGATATGGTTCAAACACCAATCAGACAAAATGCAGCAAATCGTTCTATTCAATTAAACGGAAACGTTAAAATTAAAGCAGCTGAAAATACAGATTTACAAATTGGCGGTGCTTTTGAGTATGGAAATAGACACAATTATAATTTTGTTTGGTCACTATTTAATGCTCAAAACAACTCTCAAACAATTAACCAAACTTGGAGAACTTATGCCCGTGTCAACCAAAAATTTGGAACTAATCAAACAGGAGCAGAAAAGGAAAAGTCTCAGGCTTTAATTTCTAATGCTTATTTTACATTTTTAGCGAGTTATGAAAAAGCTAAGTCTAAAACTCAAGATGATACTCATAAAGATAAAATATTTAACTATGGTTACCAAGGAAAATATAATTGGACTGCGGATACAACACTCGGTTATCAGTTGACCTATGATCCTATTGAAAACAAACAATATTATGAATACTTAGGGCCAAGAAGAAGTGCTGTAACCTACGAGAGAAGTGAGTTAAATCCTACAACCGCTAATTATTCTTCTCAAGTATTTGATTTTAGGGGTTCACAACCAACAATTCTGGCAGCTCAAGGTGAAAATGCTTTCGTAAATGGTGATAGACCACAAAGTATTTTAGGATTATTTGCACCTACTGGTTTTCAATCAAATTTATATAGTATTTCAGAGAGTACTCAGTTACGTTTTGCTTCTAGCTTCTCTGCTGATTTTAAAAATCATGCCATTTCGGTGGGTGTTGAGTATGATCAACGTAATCAAAGAGCTTATACTGTTAGCTCTATTGGATTATGGGAAAGAATGAGAAACTTAACAAATACTCATTTACAAACTTTAGATAAAAAAAATCCAATTATAATTCCTGGTTCAAGTCAAACTGGAGGATTGGAAAAATATTATTACAGATATATATATAACGAATCTGTTCAAAATCAAATTGACAAATCTTTACGTCAATCATTGGGTTTAGGAGTTGATAATCAAACTTTTATTAATACGGATGCTTTTGCTCCAGATGATTTAAGTTTAGATATGTTTAGTGCTCAGGATTTATTACAAAGCGGGCAAAATTCTTTAGTAGGCTATTATGGTTATGATTATTTAGGTAACAAAAACAAAAATTCTACAAACCTTGATAAGTTCATGAATGATAAAGATAAAAACGGAAACCAAACACTAAATGTAGGGGCTTATAAACCTATTTATTTGGCTGGATATATTCAAGATAAATTTGATTTTAAAGACATTAAATTTAACGTAGGTGTTCGTGTTGATCGTTTTGACGCCAATCAAAAAGTATTAAAAGATCAATATTTGTTCCACGAAGCTTATACTGCAGGAGAAAAATCCGATGGAGTTCCAGAAAACATTAAAGATGATTATGTAGTTTATGTTGACAATTTATCTAGTTTGAATGTTGTTGGTTACAGACATACTGATGAAAAAACACAAACAACCACTTGGTATAACTTCGAAGGTAAAGAGGTTACGGATCCAAAGGCTTTAGTAACTGATGGAAAGCTAACTCCCTGGTTAAAAGATGTTGATTTTGCTAATAAAAATGCATTTAGCGTAAATGCATTTAAAGACTATAAACCACAAATTAATGTAATGCCTCGTATTGCATTTTCATTTCCTATTTCCGATGTAGCTAATTTCTTTGCTCACTACGACGTGTTAACTCAGCGTCCGTCTGATGGTTTAATGCGTTTCAATCCAATGGATTATTATTTTATTGGCTCCACTTCTGCTAACCCATTCATTACAAACTCAAACTTATTGCCTGAAAAAACAATTGATTATGAAATAGGATATAATCAGGTTTTAAACCAAAAGAAAAATGCTGCATTAAAAGTAACTGCTTTTTACCGTGAGTTAAGAAATCAAATTACCTTAGTTTCTTTAACAAATGCTTATCCAAAAACATATCAAACTTATGCAAATAAGGATTTTGGAACAGTTAAAGGTATAAGTGCTGAATTTGATTTACGAAGAACAGGTGGCGTTTCTTTAACAGCAAACTATACACTACAATTTGCTGAAGGTTCTGGTTCAAATGCAAACTCAGGAGCTAACTTGTCTAACTCTGGACAACCAAATTTACGTATCACTTTACCTTTAGATTATGACCAAAGACATAACATCACTATTAACTTAGATTACCGTTTTGGTGAGGGAAAAGATTATAAAGGACCTCAATTTAACCGTAAGAAAAAAGATGCAACTCAAACAGTACAAGTATTACAAAATGTTGGTGCTAATTTAATTTTCCGTATTGGTTCTGGTACGCCATATACTCGTGACGTTGCAGCTACTCCTATTGGAGGTCGTTCTCAAATTAATGGTTCTGTTAATGGATCTAATAAACCTTGGCAGTTTAGAACTGACTTACGAGTTGATAAAAATATTGAGTTAACTTGGGGTAAAAAAGATGGCGACAGCAAGAAAACTGCTAACTTAAATATCTACTTACAAGTTCTAAATTTATTAAACACTAAAAATATCTTAAACGTATATAACTATACTGGTAACCCAGACGACGATGGATATTTAAATTCGGCTCAAGGTCAGGTTAATATTAATAATGACCCAACAACTGTTACGTCATTTACAGATCAATATAACATTTTCATTAACAATCCAAATAACTATGCAAGACCTCGTACAATTAGAATTGGGGTATTATTAGATTTTTAATATATAAAACGAATTTATTATGGAAATTATGACTTACTTAAATAAACATATTCTTGTTGCAGCTGTAACACTTACAACTCTATCAGGAACGGCTAGAGAGAAATATGGTAACGTTTTCAGAACTGCATCAACCGAAAAAGTGATGGCTGGATGCAGTCCTGCCCAATCTTCAGCAGAATTATCAGTAAATAATGTAAGAACTATTATTTATGCTGGTTCTGATATGTGGTGGGATTTATTTGGTAGTGGAAGAGCTTGGTACTTAGTGCCAAAAGTTGAAGACCGTTCAAAAGGACCATCTTCAAACTTTGCTGGTAACGTATGGTTTGGTGGATTAGATCTTGGTGGACAATTAAAAATTGCCGCTCAAACTTATCGCCAATCTGGAGTTGATTTTTGGACAGGCCCTTTAAGCACTATCGATGCATCTACAACTTCAGATCAATGTCAAAAATATGACAAGATTTATAAAATGACTCGTTCTGAAGTTGATGAGTTTGTATTATCAGGAGGCCCAGCAACTCCTAATATCAAAAATTGGCCAGGTAATGGAGATATTTCTTTAAATCATGACCCAAATTTAGCACCTTATGTTGATAAAGACGGGAGTGGTACTTATGAGCCAGAGGCTGGAGATTATCCTTATTATGATGTTAATAATAATGGATTAAAAGATAATTTAGGGGTTTGTAAAGCTCGTGTATTTGGTGATGAAACATTGTGGTGGGTTTACAACGATAACGGAAACAACCATATTGCTACCGGTGGTAAGGCCATTGGTATGGAAATTCGTGCTCAAGCTTTTGCTTTTAAAACAACCGATGAGATTAATAACATGACGTTTTATAACTATCAGTTAATTAACCGTTCATCTTTTCCTTTATTAAACACATATATGACTGTTTGGACGGATGCTGATTTAGGTTATTATGGTGATGATTACATTGGATGTGATGTTAAAAGAGGTATGGGTTATATTTATAATGCAACGCCTAATGACCAGTCAGTTTCTGGTACACCTGGTTATGGCGCTTACATTCCAGCTTTAGGTTGTGATTTCTTTCAAGGGCCTATTAATATTACGGATGGAATTGACAACAATGGAAATGGAATTCCTGATGAACCAGGTGAACAAATGGGAATGACTAAATTCTTATACTTTAATAACTCTTTTCCTGGCGTTCCTCTTCAACTTACTGATCCTCAAAATGCAGCTCAATATTATCAGTATATGACAGGTTTTTGGAGAGATGGAACTCCTTTTACTTGTGGAGGTAATGCATATGGCGGAACTATTCCAACAAGTTATGTTTACCCAGCTGATACATATACTGCTGGTGAATGTGGAGCAACTCCTTGGTCTGAAAGTGGTCCACCAAATGATAGACGTTTTATGCAATCATCAGGACCTTTTGAATTACAGCCGGGTGCTGTAAACTATATTACTGTTGGTTTGCCTTGGGCTCGTTCAACCTCTATAGATCCAAAAGCTTCTATTCCTTTATTAAAAGTTGCTGATGATAAAGCTCAGGCTTTATTTGATAACTGTTTCCGTGTATTAAGTGGTCCTGAAGCTCCAGATATGACTATTCAAGAAATGGAAAATGAGCTAATTATTTATTTCTCTAATAAACCAAGTTCAAATAATTATTTATATCAATATGAAGAGGTAGATGTTTCTATTATTGTTGATCCAACGCATTTCCCTGCTGCTGATAATAAGTATCGATTTGAAGGATTTAAAGTATTTCAATTAAAGAGTGAGGCTATTACACAAGAGGAATTAGTTGACCCTTCAAAAGCTAAACTGGTATTTAATTGTGATGTTGCAAATGGAGTTACTAGATTAATTAATTATGAGTTCGATGCTACAACTGGTGGAGATGTTCCAAAAGTAAAAATTGACGCTACTAATAATAGTGATAAAGGTGTTCAAACTACATTCCATTTCACACAAGATTTATTTTCTTCATCTCAAGATAAAAAAGTAATAAATAATAAAACTTATTATTTTTATTGTGTTGCTTATGGATATAATCAATACGGAGAATATAAAGAAGATCAACCTTTTACATCGATTGGGGTAGCGAGTAGCGAAGGGCAAAAACGTCCTTATGTTGAGGGTCGTAAATCTAAAAAAGCATTTGGTATTCCTCATAATACAGCTCCTGAAAAAGAGGGAACAGTTGCAAATTCTGTATATGGATACGGTCCTAAAATTACTCGTATTGAAGGACAAGGTAATGGTGGTAACTATTTAGATTTAACGGCTCAATCTGAAAACGAAATTTTAAATAGCCCTACAGGAAGAGTAGATCGCATTACTTATGAAAATGGTCGCGGACCAATTAAAATTAAAGTTGTGGATCCATTAAATATTCCTGATTCTCAGTTCTCTTTATCTTTAATTAATAGAAACTATTATAATAATATAGATACTGTTAATTCGGATCCTTGTAGATCAAAAAGTGTTCATCAGGCACTACCATATCCTTTATTAAAAAAGTCAAATGCTGTTTTTGGGATGGTGAATGCAGATACTGCTACTTGGGTATTAAAAGATTTAAAAACACAAAAAGAATATTATCCTTGTAAATCTATTAAAATTGGAGAAGAATATTATTTTAGTGATTTAGGTTTATCTGTTACAATTGGAGGAGCAAGAGATGTTGCGCAAATTTCTAAACCTTTTAACAGCTCAACTGATAAAATTGTTCAATCAGCTGATATTATTGGTTCGGTAATGACATTTGAAAACTCTAGTGTATCATGGTTAACAGGTGTTGCTGATGTTGATGGTTCAGACGCATACAACTGGATTAGAGCGGGAGCTTATACAGATGCTGCAAATCCTGCCTTAAATGATCATGAAACTGTAAACGATTCAGCTGGTACAAATTCAATTTTTGTTGATCAAAATCAGTATTTCGAAAATATTTTAGATGGAACTTGGTCACCTTATGCATTAGTAGCTTCATCACAATTTATTGCGCCTAGTTTAACTGATGCAGCTCCAGGATATGCTAACATGGTATCTTTAGTTGAGGCTGGAAATAATAAACCAAGTCGTGCTAGATTATTAGCTAACTTTGACTTAAGAACATTAGCTAGCGTTGACATTGTGTTTACTAAAGATAAGAATAAATGGACACGATGCATTGTTTTAGAAGAATGTGATGAGCCTAATTCAATCCCTACTAAAGCTGGTAAATTAGAAACAAGAAGACATAAATCTGTAGATAAACAAGGTATAGCTTTAGGAGAACCTGGTTGTAATATCGCTGAGGCTTCAGTCGATTCTATTCCTGGTCAACCATTTCAATATGGATTATCTTGGTTTCCTGGATATGCAATTAACTTAGAAACTGGAGAAAGATTAAATATTGCTTTCGGCGAAGATTCTTATCAAACTAATAATAACGGTGATGATATGATGTGGAATCCAACCAATTATGTAGGAAATAAATTTATAGATTCATACAAATATTCGTTTGGTGGTAGACATTACATTTATGTATTTGGTAACAATAGAAGTGGAACCAAATATGCAAAAAGAACAACTGGCTCTCCTTTTGTTCCAGCTGCAATTGATGGTAAATTAATTGGTTCAGGTACATACGCTAGTTTTGCTGACTTCGCATATACCTATAAGTGGGCATATTACAATTCTACTGCAGGTGCAAATGCGAATATAATTAAAAGTGGAAATGTTGCTTTGGCTAACTTTTGGTCTGATGCAATGTGGGTTAATATTCCAGTAACCTCTAACTCAAGATATAATTTTAAAAATCCAGCAGATATGCCTTGTGGCGTTCGCGTTTCATTAAGAGTTAAAAAAGCATACAGACCTAGTATGTCTTCACTATCCTTCATGCCGCCTTCGTTTTTCACACAAGCTGGATATCTTAATGCATCTGTTGTTGAAAATTCAACTTCATTAATATGTCCTAATGTTTTACCAATATTACCATATCCTAAAGGTAATGATCCTAATGCAATAATGGAAATGAGTCGTGATGAATTAACTTCACCAGTAAATAATAATTATAATTTGTATACATTTAATACATCCGATATTTATTCTGAGTTAGGAAATGCTGACCAACATAAATCTGCGCTAGATTTAATTAATGTTGTGCCAAATCCTTATTACGCTTATTCTAGTTATGAAAAAGAAAGAATTGACAATAGAATTAGAATAACTAATTTGCCAAACAAGTGTAAGATTAAAATTTTTACTTTAAATGGAACTTTAATTAGAACTTTTGATAGAGATGTTTCTGGGCAGGAGGATATTTATGGTACAGAAACAGGTTCTGAATTTATTCGTTCTAAACGCTTACCTTTTCAAGATTGGGATTTAAAAAATCAAAATGGGATTACTGTAGCTAGTGGATTGTATATTATACATATTGATGTTCCAGGAGTTGGAGAAAAAATATTGAAATGGTTTGGCGTAATGAGACCTTTAGATTTACAAAGTTACTAGTTGTTAAATACTATATAAAATAAGAAGATGAAATCATTTTTAAATATATCATTAGGAGTTGTTTTAACCGGTAGTTTTATATCTACAAGTTTTCAGGCAAATGCAGGTAATCCTGAGCGTGCTGGTCAAGCTGGAGCAGCTCAATTGTTAATCAATCCTTATGCACGTTCTTCTGGTTGGGCTAGTGCTAATGGAGCAAGAACTAAAGGTTTAGAATCTCAATACACAAATGTTGCAGGTATTGCAGGAACAAGAAAAACAGAGTTGATGTTTATGCGTTCAGCATGGTTGGTAGGCACAGGTATTAATATTAATACATTTGGATTTTCTCAAAGAGTAGGAGAAACAGGTGCTATTGGTTTAGGAATTATGTCAATTAATGCAGGTAAAATTGAACGAACTACTGAGGATCAACCTGAGGGTGGTTTAGGAACATTTACTCCACGTTTTACAAACATTGCATTATCCTATGCGAAAAACTTCTCAGATAATATCGCTGGTGGAATTACTTTACGAGTAATTTCTGAGGGAATTGATAATGTGAAAGCACAAGGAGTTTCAATTGATGCAGGTGTGCAGTATCACACAGGAAAGTATGATCATATTCATTTAGGTGTTGCTTTAAAAAATGTTGGGCCTAAAATGCAATATAAAGGCGATGGTTTATCAGCTCAAAAAAGCATTACGAATGCTTATGGTGATACTTATGATTTAACAATCAATAATAAATCAAATGCATTTGAATTACCTGCTTTATTAAATATTTCTGGAGCGTATGATATTTATTTATTAAAAGATTCAACCGGAAAATCAAAAGTTCACCGTGTATCTATTGCAGGTAATTTTACATCTAATTCATTTACCAAAGATAATTTCTTAGTAGGTGTTGAATATGGATGGAAGGATATGGTAATGGTTCGCGCCGGCATGGCTACTGAAAAAGGGATATTTAAGGGAGAAGGAAATCGCACAACTGCATTTACAGGCCCTTCTTGCGGTGCAACTGTTGAGATTCCTTTCGGAGAAAAAAAATCAACTTTTGCTATTGATTATTCATACCGTTTCACAAATCCATTTGGAGGTGTTCATTCTTTTGGAGCTAGAATAAATTTATAATTACTATATTTGTTTAACAAATTCTTTAAAGAGTCCCGAATTTATTCGGGATTCTTTTATTTTAAAAACACACATAAATGGCTACAGTTGCATATTATACAGAAGAAGGCTTACAAAAATTAAAAGATGAATTACAACAACTTAAAACAGTTGAACGTAAAACAATTATTAAAGCTATTGCAGATGCTAGAGATAAGGGAGATTTATCTGAAAATGCCGAATATGATGCTGCAAAAAGCGACCAAGGTTTGTTAGAAATAAAAATCGCGAAACTAGAAGAAATTGTTTCTAATGCTCGTATAGTGGATACTTCTAAGCTTGATATTACAAAGGTTAGTATTTTAACAACAGTTAAAATAAAGAATTTGAAAAATCATATGGAAATGAAGTATACCATTGTTGCTGAAAATGAGGCCGATTTAAAGGCTGGTAAAATTTCTATAGACTCTCCAATTGGTAAAGGCTTAGTTGGTAAAAGTGTTGGTGATAAAGTAGAGGTAACTGTTCCGGCAGGTGTTATTCCATTTGAAATTATTGAAATCTCTATTTAAAATGGCTAGTATTTTTTCTAAAATAGTTGCAGGAGAAATACCATGCTACAAAATAGTAGAAAATGAGGATTATTTAGCTTTTTTAGATGTATTTCCTCTTAAAAAAGGCCATGTTTTAGTGATTCCAAAGAAAGAAGTAGATAATATTTTTGATTTAGATAATGTAACCTACAATGGTTTAATGGTTTTTGCTAAACAAGTTTCAATAGCTATAAAACAAGCAATACCATGTAGTAGAGTAGGGTTATGTGTTATTGGACTTGAGGTTCCCCATGCTCATATTCATTTAATTCCCATAAATACTATGAATGATATGAATTTCTCTAATGAAAAGCTAAAACTCACCAAAGAAGAATTTGAAGAAATAGCCACAGAAATTAGAAGATACATCTAATCGACTTGTAGAATCAACTCACCTTATTTATCATTTTTTGACGAATTCTCGTTCATAAAAACACGTATATTTGCACCCTAAAATTAATTACCCGTCATGGATAAAAAATCGCTTATTGGTTTAGGTTTAATTGCTGCCATATTAATTACTTGGTTGGCTCTTACAGGACCTAGCAAAGAACAAATTGCTCGTAACAAACAAATTAAAGATTCAGTAGAGTTAGCAACTAAAGCAGCACAAGTTTTAGAAGAGACTAAAATAGCAGCTAAAAAATTAGCGATAACTAATGATACAACAACAAAAGTTATTGTATCTGACTCAATTTTACAATTACAAAAAAATAGCATCTATAAAGATTTTGCTGTTTCTACTGAAGGCAAAGCTGAGTTGGTGACAATGGAAAATGAAAACATAAAAGTTTTTATCTCTTCTAAAGGCGGAAACGTAGAAAAAGTAATTTTAAAAAACTATAAACGCTATGGTAAAACAGAGCCATTAATTTTATTCGACAAAGACTCTTCGTTTCAATATATACAGTTTGAGGC
>JBEIPP010000043.1:0-21430 GCA_040376995.1 Flavobacteriales bacterium | reverse complement strand
TGAAAGCTTAATAAAACAGACACTTTTTTGACTGAAGCATAGTAACCACTATGATGAAGGAGAAAAAGTGGCAAAGCGTTCTGTTTTGAAGAGGTTTCAGCTCGTAATAGATTTTCTAATGCGTAATCTGGGTTTAATCTAAAATAGAGATAAAAAGAGTAATTAAAAGATAAGCGAATATAACAGTCCGCTTTTTTTATACCTATTAATTACGATTTTTATCTATTGTGGGGAATATGTGGGGAAAATAAATAACATTATGTCTTAAAAGTATTGTTATTGCTATAAAGTTAATTTTAAAAAGTGGCTCTGTCAGGAATCGAACCTGAATCGTAGGCTTCGGAAACCCAAATACTATCCATTGTACTACAAAGCCATTTTATTTAACAAATATAAGTATTAAATTTATGCACATTAGTTACAATAATTCATTTTCCTTTTCGTTATTACGGTATGCTATCTAAAAAAAGTTTTTTTTCTTTATTTATATTCTTTAGTCTGTTTTCTTTTTCGCAAGTAAAAGTAGGTCAATGGGTCGATCATTTATCCTATAACAATGCCAATGGTGTAGCAAAGGTTGGAGATATGGTTTATGTTTCAAATGGATCGGGATTAGCAACTTATAATGTTTCTGATAATGAAGTGAAAAAATTAACAAAAATCGAAGGGCTATCTGATGTTGGAGTATTTTTATTAAAAAGAAACCCTAACAACGATAATGTATTAGTTATTTATAATAATACAAATATTGATGTTATAAAACCTGATGGTAAGATTATCAATGTGTCTGATATTAAAAGAAAAATTATCACAGGGAATAAAACAATTAATGATGTTTATTTTTCAGGAAGTTTAGCTTATTTATCTTGCGGTTTTGGTATTGTTGTTTTTGATACAGATAAACTAGAAATTAAGGATACGTATTACATTGGTAATGGCACTACAAATGTAGCGGTGTATCAGGTTACTAAAAATGACTCTGCTTTTTTTGCAGCAACTCCGCAAGGTATTTATTACGGAAATAAAAGTAAAAACTTAAGTAATTTTCAAAATTGGTTACCTTTAAACACAGGTCTACCTATCGGACCGTTCAATTCTATTGTAAATTTTAATGGCGTAATTATTACTAATTATTCAGAAAAATTAAAATCTAATAATTCACTTCGAGATACTTTGTATAATTATACATCTTCTGGTTGGGTTAAATACAGCGTAAATTTTAATTATTCGGGATTTGAAAATAAAAAAATTTTAGATTTTTCTTACAAAAATAGATTATTGATAATAGATCAATTTGGAGCAGCTATTTATAATAATCAAAACTCTAGAATAAATTATTTAACAAATTATGGATTCGATAATGCTTCTATAAACGATGTTTTTTACGATAACGATGATTTGTTATGGGTAGCTGACAGCAGATATGGTTTAATTAAATCAGGAGGCGCTAATTGGTCTCCAAATGAACAAATAGCAGTTAATGGCCCAAAAAATAATTATTCAAATGATATAGAAATTAAAGATGGAACATTAATGGTTGCCCCAATAAATTTAGGTCCAACTTTTACGAATCAGTATAGATATATACAACCTAATATTTATAAAAATAATGATTGGACAAATTTTCCTTCCACTTTGTCGGATACGGTTAGAGATATTAATTGTGTGGCTATCGATCCTAATGATATCAATCATTATGTATTTGGTTGTATGGATCATGGACTTGTTGAAATGAAAAACAATCAATATAAAAATTACGGCTCAGCAACCCCATCTTTATTAAGTGCAAATGCTGGTTTTGGCATTTTTGTATCAGCGGTTAGTTTCGATAAAAATTCGAATATTTGGATGGGTTTGCAATTAGGTAAAAAAGCGGTTAATGTCTTAAAAAAGGGCAGCTCAAATTGGATAGGTTTAAATTTTGAACAGTTTATAGTACAACAAGCTATCTCTAAAATTTTAATAGATAAAAATAATCAGGCATGGATTGTTGTTCCAAGAAATCAAGGATTGTTAGTTTATAAAGATGCTATTGGTTTAAGTCAACCAAATTCTTCTAATACTAAATTCTTAACTACTGCAATAGGTAATGGATATTTACCTTCTCTTGATATTTATTCTATATGCGAAGATAAAGATGGACATATTTGGGTAGGAACCGCAAAGGGTGTTGCCGTATTTTATAATCCCGAAAACGTTTTTACATCATCAAATTGGGATAGCCAGCAAATATTAATAGATCAAGACGGACAAACTAAAATATTACTAGAAAATGATGTCATCACTGCTATTGCAACAGATGGTGTAAATAGAAAATGGATAGGAACTGAAAGTTCAGGTGTTTATTGTTTATCAGCTGATGGACAGGAAGAAATTTCTCATTTTACTAAAGATAACAGCCCATTATATTCTAATTTAATTAGAGATATAGTAACAGATGAAACAACAGGAGATGTTTTTATAGCTACAGATGCAGGAGTACAATCATACAGAACATCTATTATTAAGGGCTTTGAAGAATATACTAATGTTCACGCTTATCCAAATCCAGTTCGCCCCGGCTATTCTGGCTCTGTAAGTATTATTGGTTTAATTGATGAATCTGAAGTGAAAATTACAGATGTGAGTGGAAATTTAGTGTGGTCAAAAAAATCACAAGGAGGACAATTAGAGTGGGATATGAAGTCATTTAGTGGTACAAAAGTAGCTAGTGGTGTTTATTTAATTTATTGTTCTACAGCAAGTGGAGATAAATCTGCCACAACAAAATTATTGATTGTAAATTAATGCTTTGTACCACACAAGGCATTGTTTTGCACAACATTAAATATGCCGATAAGAAAATTATTTCAAAAATTTATACCAAAGATTTTGGATTAATATCAGCTAATATTAATGTTGGTAATGGACCAAAAGCAAAAATTAAATCAGGGGTTATACAGCCACTAACACAAATTGAATTTGTTCTTTCTTTAAAAGAAAATAAAGATATTCAGCAATTAAGCGAAGTAAAGTGTTTATTTGTGTACACCGATTTACAGTCTAATTTTAGTAAATTGTGTATTGCCCAATTTTTAAACGAAGTGTTGTATAAGACTTTAAAAGAACAAATACCTAATGATGATTTGTTTGATTTAATTTGCCATACTTACCAATGGTTAGATAAAGCAGAAGATGGATATATAGACACTCATATTTATTTTTTATTGGAGTTAACCAAGCATTTAGGTTTTTATCCTTCAAACAACAGAGATAAGCATTTGGCATATTTTGATACATTGGAAGGAAAGTTTCAATCTACAATAAAAAGTTTTCCACTTGGATTTGATTTTTGGCAGTCAGAATTGTTTGCGGATTTATTTGCCCATTCGCTCTCAAATCAAAAAAAAATAAATAGGAGCGAAAGATTGGCTCTTTTAGATTGTTTGCTTCATTATTATAAAATGCAAATACCTGGATTAATGGATATGAAGTCTTATCAAGTGATGCAAGAAATGGTAAACGATATGTAAAATTATTCCTTATCGTCTTGAGTAAAATCTTTAACTCTTTTAATTTTTCTTTCCTTGATGTTAAATAACTCAATCATCATTGCAAAAGCTAAAGCTATATAAGCGTAGTTTTTATTCAATTCAATATGTTGCTCATGTGGTAGAGTAGTATTATAACTATCAATTAAAGCTTCCGCCACTAAAATACCTCCAATTACTAATAAAAAGGAAAGAGCAATCATTTTTATTCCTGGATTTTTATTGATAAAATCAGCAACTAATCCCGAAAACAAAATCATTAAAATCATTGAAATAACTACCGCTGAAACCATAATTAAAACAACGCCCGAAAGCCCTACAGCCGCTAAAATACTATCAAAAGAGAACACAAAATCAATAATAATGATTTGCATAATAATAGCATTAAACGTTGATTTTCCTTTTTTGCCATGACCAATTTCATCCTCATCGCCATGAATGTTTTCTTGAATTTCTTGCCAAGTTTTTATTAATAAAAATAGTCCTCCACCTAATAATATTAAGGCTTTTCCGGAAATACCATAACTAGCTATGTAAAAAAAAGGTTCTTTTAAGCCTGCAATATATCCAACAAAAAACAATAGAACAGTTCTAACTACTAATGCTAATAATAAACCTATTGTTCTAGCTTTGGATTGCTGTTCTCGAGGAAGTTTGTCAACAGCTATTGATATGAATATGATATTATCAATTCCTAATATAATTTCAAGAATGGTTAAAGTTATTAAGGTAACAAGTCCATTTATAGAAAGTAAACTGGATAAATCGGAAGCAAAACTGTGCATATTTTTATTTAAAACGCAAATATACTTGCTTTTTAAATCTTTACCTAAAAAATATTATCATTGATTATCAGATAGTTGTGATTTTCATTAGTATTATGTATAACAAGGTACTTTATAAAATATATATCTTTGTTTAGCAAACTAGTAAGTTTGACATAGTATTAAGATCGTTTGAAAATATAACAATTAAGGAGCATGTTAAATTATCTGATCTATTATTGCATTTTAATCAAGAAGAAAAAGTAAATGAAATATTTATAGTAAATGAAATTGGTAAAGTAAATTTAGTAGTAGCAAATGCACAAAATGAAACTTTAAAAAATCGATCGAAGCACAGTTTATGAAATTAAAGATGGATAAACTGAAAGTAAACAATACATAAAGTATTAAATTTTAAAAAAATATAATTATGGTAAATTCAGAGAACACAAAAGCACAAATGCGTAAAGGTGTTCTAGAACTCTGCATACTTTCTATACTTTCTCAAGGCGACGCTTATCCAACCGAAATTATTGAGAAATTAAAAGAAACAAAGTTAGTAGTAGTAGAAGGAACTCTTTATCCACTTTTAACCAGATTAAAAAACACAGGATTGCTTACTTACAGATGGGAAGAAAGTACCTCGGGACCGCCACGTAAATATTATATGCTTACCGAAATTGGTACTACTTATTTAAAAGAATTACATCAATCGTGGTATGAACTCTTAGATGCCGTAAATAAAACCATTAATAAACAAGAATAAAAAATTAAATCAAATGAATAGGACAGTAACCATAAATATAAGCGGCATTATTTTTCATATAGAAGAAGATGCTTTTGAAAAGTTGAGTAAATATTTAACGACTATTAGAGGCTATTTTAATAAAGCCGAAGGTGGTAGCGAAATTATGAGTGATATTGAAGCTCGTATTGCCGAAATGTTGCAAAGTAAAACTAGCCCAATTAAACAAGTGGTATTAATGAGCGATGTGGAATATGTAATGGATAGCATGGGTAAACCAGAAGAGTTTGCAGGCGATTCTAATGAAAATACATCTTCCGAAAACGACTCAAAAGAAAATACAAACACCTCTAATGAACCAATAAAAAAGCGCTTATACCGTGATGGCGATAGTAAAGTTGTAGGTGGCGTATGTTCTGGAATTGCAGCCTATTTTGATATTGATGTTGTTTGGATAAGAATTGCAATGGCTTTATTAACCTTTGCTTTTGGAATGAGTTTATGGGTTTATCTTATTCTTTGGATAGCAATTCCAGAAGCTAAAACTACAGCCGAAAAATTAGCAATGAAAGGAGAGAGAGCGGATATTAATAATATTTCAAAAGCTGTAAAAGAAGAAGCGGATCAATTAAAAAAACGTATGGAGAAATACGGAGATGATTTTAAGAATATGGCTGCCGATAGTCGCTTGGCTCCTCTAAATACCATAGAGAAAGTTGTAGATTTTTTTGGTAACGTTTTAACTAGCATAGGAAGAGTGTTGCTGAAAATTGTAGGTGTTTTTATGGTGATAATTGGCATCATTTTCTTTTTAGGATTATCTAGTTCTGTTTTTGGATTGTCTTTTATAGCTGATGGTTCAAGCGTTGGCGAATGGGTTGACTTATTATTATTAGATGGACAGGATTTTTATTTAGGCATATTAGGAATAGTAATGTTTGCTGGCGTGCCAATTATTATGTTGATTTATGGTGGCGTGAAGATCTTATTTAAAACTAAATATTCTAATCGTTGGGTAAATTTAAGTGCAGGAATTATTTGGTTAATTGGTTTTTTATTAACGTTATATATAATCGGTAAAACATTAAGTGACTTTAACAAAACTGCTAAAGTGAGAGAGAATTTTAATGTAGTTCAAAAAGATGTACTGTTTTTAAAAATGCACGAAACACCTGTTAATTCCAACGAATTACACGACAGTGATGATGACGAAGAAGGGGAGCGTAATTATCATCGCCACAGCAGAGGAGATAATGATTATATGATTGAATCTAAAAATAAAATGAAATATTTACTAGGTCATGCTCAATTAAATATTATCAAATCTCAAACCGATCAAATTTCTTTAGTAGTGGTAAAAGAAGCAAAAGGTGCAAATAAGTTCACTGCAACAGAAAGAGCAAAAAACATTTCTTACATTTTATCTCAAACAGATAGTTTAATTGAATTTGATAATTTATTTAAAGTAAACAATGCTGATAAATTTAGATTTCAAGATTTAAGTATTATTGTAAAGTTACCTGTAGGTAAAACAATTTACTTGGACAAATCTTTAGAAAATATGATTTACGATATCGAAAATGTAACCAATACTTACGATGGAGATATGATAAACCGTCGTTGGACAATGACTGAAAATGGTTTAAAATGTGTTGATTGCGATGGGTTAATATCTGTGGATGACCATAATAATGTTTTTGATGAAGAAATTGATGTTCAAAAAGAAGTGAAAAAGAATGGGAGTAGTGCTGGTATTAAGGTAAAAGATGCTAAAAGAAAAGTGGATAGTAATGAAGTGAAAATTCAATCAAAATAAACAAAAGTGGTTATTGATGAAACAGGAATTCATTCAGAGTTTAATCAAACTAACAAAGGATATTTTTTATTAGTTGTTAATTAGGGAGTTTATTAAAATCGGGAAATTACTTTGAAAACTGTATTTAATTAGTATTTTTGTTTAACTAACTTTTATTAATAAATCAGCTATTTTTCTCAGTGAGAGAACCTAGATTAATTTTAAAACCAAGCTGTATGAATAAAATATTTACTACTTTATTATCCTTATCTATTTCTTTATACTCATTTGCTCAAACTCAAATTGCAAATGGTGGATTTGAAAATTGGGAAAATGCAGGAACATCTTCCGAAGAACCAACATCTTGGAATTCTAATAAAACTGGAACAGGTTTAGCTAGTTCAGGTCCTCAAACTTGTTACCGTGAATCTTCAGGACCACACTCTGGAACATATTGTGTGCGTGTAGAAACTAAGTATTATATCTTAGCTGTTGTAAATGGTAACGTTACCACAGGTGTTGTTGAGGCGCCAAGCACTAATAAATCACAAGGATATTTAGGCGCAACAGGTGCCAATAAACAAGCTTTTACAGGACGTCCTGATAGTTTAGTAGGTTGGTATAAGTATACTCAAGCTACTGGCGGAACAGGTGCATCTGCTGAGCAAGCAAAAGTTTTAGCTTACTTACATAGTGGCGATTTTTATGACCCTGAAACACCAGTAAGTGGTAATCATACAGATTTATCTGCAAACAAAATTGCTTCAGCTCTTTTTGTTTCTCCTGCATCTAATCAATCTACTTGGAAACGTTTTTCTATTCCATTTACATATGTAAATTCTAATACACCAGCTTATGTAATGGTTAATATTACGTCTTCAAATAATCAATTAACAGTTGCTCCAGGCGCTACAGGAACAGGTAGTAAGTTATGGGTAGATGATTTAGAAATGATTTACAATCCTATTCCAACTTCAGTAAAGGAAAATGATTTTACTAAAAATGTAAAAGTATCATTATTTCGAGAAAAACATTTATGTTGATTTCTTAAACAAGTCTTCAGAAAATTCAACGATCGAAATTTATAATGCAACTGGTCAATTAGTAGCTACTCAAACAATAGATAACTCTGCGGTTAATACAATTGATGTTTCTAAATTAGTTTCTGGAATTTACATGTATAAAGTGAGCGGCAAGTCTCAAGGTAAGTTTGGAAAATTATTTATTGATTAATATTTATTTATATTTTTTAAAACCCTAACATTAAATTGTTAGGGTTTTCTTTTTAAGATTATGTTTAAACCTATATTACTTTTTTTGTTTTCATTATTTGTGCTGCCTTCTGTATTGATTGCTCAAACAGGAACAGGAGTGCTAAAAGGAAATATTTCTGATAAAGAATCTAAAGAACCAATTATTGGAGCTACTATTCAGCTATTGAGTGATTTATCAAAAGGTACGGCATCAGATATTGACGGAAACTATGTATTGGTTTTAGATACAGGTAAGTATAAAATATTATGTAGCTATTTAGGTTTACAAAGTGATACCTTTTCGGTGGTGATAAAAGAAAATGAAATTTTTCAAAAAAATATTGTTTTAAAGCAAATGGCTAAAACCCTTGAAACAGTGGTTGTATCTTCTGGTAAGTTCGAACAAAAATTAGAAGAATTAACTATTTCGATGGAAGTCATTAAGCCTAATTTAATTAGTAATAAAAACACAACGAGTATAGAAACTGCCTTAGAGCAAGTTCCTGGTTTATCTATTATTGATAACGATCCTCAAATTCGTGGAGGGAGTGGTTTTACTTTTGGTGTAGGAAGTAGAGTAGCTATTGTGGTAGACGGAGTGCCTTTATTAAGTGGAGATGCTGGAAGACCAGAATGGAGTTATATTCCAGTTGAAAATATTGAGCAAATAGAAGTCATTAAAGGAGCTTCTTCGGTATTATATGGCTCCTCTGCCTTAAATGGAGTTATTAGTATTCATTCGGCTTATCCAAGAGCTACACCAAAAACAAGTGTAAATTATTCGGTAGGTAATTATAGTTTGCCAAAAGCACCAGCTGCTAATTGGTACAATAAATCAATACCAGGTTTTACAAACTTAAATTTATTTCACTCTCGCATAATTAATAAAAACTTAGATTTTGTAATTGGTGCTAATTTTAATATGGATCAAGGTTACATCGGACCTCCACCTCCAGCACCATATTTAGATCCAGTTTTAAAGAAAGCCTTATTATTGGAAGACTCTATTCATACCTTTACAAATGATGATATGATTAAGAAGAGAGGACGAATAAATATGAATCTTCGTTATCGTTCTAAGAAATTTCCAGGTTTAAATTATGGTGTTAATGCCAACTTCATGTTAAACAAAACCAATATGGTATTTGCTTGGTTTGATGATTCTTTGGGTCTTTATAAAGGTTATCCAGGCGCAGTGTTTTTAGAAGATCAAACTTTATTTAATGTGGATCCATTTATTAAATATGTTACCAAAAATGGATTAAGTCATAGTATACAAACGCGAGTGTTTCATTCAGATAATGTAATTACCAATAACCAATCTAATAAAGGAACTATGTATTTTGGCGAATACCAATTGCAACGTAAATTTAAGAGCATTAATTTAAATTTTACTGGCGGTATCGTTGGAAATGTTTCTTATTCAAAATCTCGATTATATGTATCAAGTGGTACTCCCGAAAATAAAATTGTAAATGCCTCGGGGTATATTCAGTTAGATAAGAAATTCTGGAGAATCTTAAACTTATCTGGTGGGGTGAGGTATGAATATTTTAAAATGAATGATTTAAATAGTGTAGTTGCTCCAATATATCGAGCAGGTGCTAATTTACAAATCACAAGAGGTACTTTTATACGTTCGTCTTATGGTCAAGGATTTAGATATCCTACTATTACAGAAAAATATATCACCACAAAAGCTGGCTTATTTGGTATTTTTCCTAATCCTGATTTGAAACCAGAAACTAGTAGTAGTTTTGAAATTGGATTAAAACAAGGCTTTAAATTGGGCAATTGTAAAGGCTTTTTTGATATCGCTGGATTTTATCAAAAATACCATAACACCATTGAGTATTTATTTGGTGTATGGGATCCTGATGTATCAGTGGTTGGTTTTAAATTTTTAAATACAGGAGATTCGAGAGTTAGAGGAGTTGATATGTCGTTGGCGGCTACCATGCCCGAAACCAACAAACGTTTTGGAGTAGCGGCTCTTATTGGGTACACCTATATTGAGCCCGTGAGCTTAACTCCTGATAGTGTATATGCAAGAGACAAATCTTTAGGAGGTTTTGGGCAAGATTTAAGTTATAAATCTAGTAGTATGGATACGACGGATAATATTTTAAAATACCGTTTTAAACATATGTTTAAAGCTGATATCGAATTTAAAATTTATCGTTTTTCTTTAGGGGTTAGTAATAAGTATTACAGCAAAATGCAAAACATTGATAAAGCATTTAAAGATATTGAGGTGTTAACCGACGGATTTTATCCAAATATTGATAGAATTAAAGGTGTAAAATACTGGAAAACTCACCTATATGTGAGTGTTTGGGATGCTCGTGTGAGTTATAAAATTAGCGAAAAGCAAAAATTATCATTGGTTTGCAATAATGTATTAAATGAAGAATACTCTTTACGACCTCTAAAAATAGAATCACAAAGAAACACCGCTTTGCAATACGCGTTAACGTTTTAATAAAGGTATATTTTCAGGATTTTGTCTTTAGTACACTTTAATTCTTTATTTTTGTTTTAAAGATTTTTTATGCAGTTATTTGCTGGTAATTTACAAGCCTTTCAAGAGTTTTTTAATCATTATTTACCAGTAAAAAATCCGGTATTAATTTTAGCATTAACACTCCTCATTATTTTATTTGCGCCTTTAGTTTTAAAGCGTTTTCGTATTCCAGGCATCATTGGATTAATTATAGCAGGTGTTATTATTGGTCCTAATACACTTCATATTATTGAAAAATCAACCAGTTTCGAATTATTTAGTAAAACAGGTTTATTGTATATCATGTTCTTGGCTGGACTTGAAATTGACATGCAAGAATACAAGCAAAACAGATCAAAGAGTTTAGTATTTGGTGCTTTAACGTTTTTTATTCCAATTACTATAGGTTATTTAGTTTGTGTATATGTGTTTGGCTTTAGTTTGTGGCCAGCATTGTTACTAGCTAGTATGTTTTCTACTCATACTTTATTAAGTTACCCGATAGTTAGTAATATGGGTATTGTAAAAAATCGTGCAGTTCAAGTTTCGTTTGGTGGAACAATTATTACGGATAGTGCCGTTTTAATTTTGTTAGGTGTAATTACAAATGTGGTTGGCGGCGAAATCAATTCGATGTTTTGGATACGATTAGTGATATCATTAGGGTTACTGGTTTTTTCGGTTTTATATTTATTGCCAAAAGTAAGTCGTTGGTTTTTTAGAAACATTGAAGGACAGGGGAGTTCGCAATACATTTATGTATTAGCGGTTGTTTTTATTTCTGGTTTCTTTTCGGAGTTGGCAGGTGTTGAGCCAATTATTGGAGCCTTTTTAGCAGGTTTAGCTTTAAATAGAGTAATCCCACACAATTCGGTATTAATGAATCGTGTTATTTTTATTGGTAATACAATTTTTATTCCTTTCTTTTTAATTAGTGCTGGTATGTTGGTTGACTTTTCTTTATTTTTTAAAGGAACCAACGCGTTAGTATTTGCAGGTATTTTAAGTATTGTTGCTTTAATTACTAAATGGTTGGCCGCTCAAGCAACAGGAATTATTTATAAATATACTAAGTACGAAAAACGTGTCATGTTTGGTTTAAGTGCTTCGCATGCGGCAGCTACATTAGCTGTTATTAAAGTAGGTTACGATATTGGTTTGTTTGATCAAAATGTGATTAATGGAACCATCATCTTAATTTTAATTACCTGCATGGTAAGCTCGTTTGTTACCGAAAGAGCTGCTCGTAAAATTGCCATGACCGAAAAAGAAAACTCTAAAAAAATTGTGGATAGAACAGAACGTATTTTAATTCCTGTAAGTAATCCAGAAAATATTGCTCGTTTAATTGATTTAGCATTAATAATTAAAGATGATAAATCACTTGAACCAATTTATCCTTTATCGATTGTAGAGGAAAATGAAGATGCTGACGAAAAAATAAATGTGGTAAAGAAAGTAATTGATGGAGTAGTTGAGCAAATTTCGTCGGGCGATAAAAAAGTACAAGTGCTTAAAAAAGTAGATTTAAGTATTGTAGATGGAATTGCTAGAACAGCAAAAGCCTATAGTATTTCTGATATTTTAATTAGTTGGAAAGCACAACTAGGAACAGGCAATTTAATTTTTGGAAGTATTGCTGATAATTTATTGGTAAAAACGAAGCAATCAATTATTATCTCTAAAGTTATTCAACCATTAAATACTTATAAACGTATTGTAGTTTTATTGTCGCCTAATGCCGAATTAGAAAGTGGATTTAATTTAGTAGTTCGTAAAATTAATGCGGTATTAAAACAAATGGGTAGTAATGCTATGGTTTACGGACAAAAGAAAACCATTGATGCTTTTACTGCTTTAAATAATGATAAAAAGCGTGAGTTTTATAATTATTTAATTGTTAGTGGATTTGATGATAGCGATATTATTGATTCAGTAAAAGAAGATGATTTGTTTGTGTTTTTAAGTGGACGTAAGCAAACCGTATCATATGATTTTCATATTGATAATATTCCTAAAACACTCAATAAAAATAATGAGTTTACAAGCTTTATTGTGTTTTATCCTGAGACTTTAAAATCATTAAGCGACTCTCAAATTTCCGAAATGACAGTACCTGCCATTCAAGAAAATATTGAAAAGGTAATTTACTTGAAAGATAAAATTAAAGATATTTTAAAGGGAGATAAGTAATCTACCCTATAAATAGTTTGAACTAAGCATTAGGTTGTGTTAGGGGTATCTGGCTTATTCTTCGATGCTTTTTTATTCGCGGTTTTTTCTCAAAAACTTTTCTCGACGCCGTGTTGTTTGGAAAGGTGTCTATGATTTTGAAAAGTGTCGACATTGTTGTTGTTTCGTGTCTAGTATTAATTTGCACATAACTACCATATAGGCTGATGTTTTTCTAACCAATATTGCTAATTTAGCAATATTTCGCCAGTTTTTATCATTCTATTGGTATTCATAAATATACGATTTTTCTACCCCAGCATCTCTAAAAACTCATCTTCGTTAATGAGTTTAATTCCTAAAGATTCTGCTTTCTTTAATTTCTCTGGTCCCATATTATCACCCGCTAATACAAAACTGGTTTTTTTGGAAATAGAGCCTGAGTTTTTGCCGCCGTGCAATTCAATTATGTCTTTGTATTGTTCACGGCTATGTTTGGCAAACACGCCACTAATCACAAAGGTTAAATCTTTTAGTTTATCGCTGCCGCCTTGTTGTTGTTCTTCGCTTAATTCAAATTGTAAGCCTGATTGCTTGAGGCGTAAAATAATGTCTTTGTTTTTTTCGTTGGCAAAAAAATCAGCAATGCTAATGGCAATAATTTCTCCTACTTCATCAATGGCTAATAATTCTTCTTTAGTAGAATGTATCAACACATCCAATGTCTTTACTTTCTTCGCAATTTTTTTGGCGGTGGTTTCTCCTACGTGTCTAATGCCAATAGCATAGAGTACACGCTCAAAAGGTACTTGTTTACTGGCTTCTAATCCTTCAATCAAATTATTGGCTGATTTTTCGGCCATGCGTTCTAAAGGTAGGATTTGTTCTTTCTTTAAATCATACAAGTCCGCAATGTTTTTTACTAAGCCTGCATTGTATAATTGCACTAAGGTTTCGCCACCCAAACTATCAATATTCATGGCCTTTCGCGATACAAAATGATCCATCTTTCCAATTACTTGTGGCGGACATTCATTTTCGTTAGGGCAATAATGGTTGGCTTCGCCTTCGTCGCGTTTCAGTTCGGTATTACATTCAGGGCAATGGCTAATGTATTGTGTTGGTTCGGTGTTTGGTTTACGTCTAGTTAAATCTACTCCAATAATTTTAGGAATAATTTCGCCACCTTTTTCTACAAACACAAAATCTCCCACTCGCACATCTAGTTTTTCAATAATATCGGCATTGTGAAGCGAAGCACGTTTTACAGTAGTGCCACCTAATGCCACAGGTTGTAAATTTGCTACGGGAGTAATAGCTCCAGTACGTCCTACTTGATAAGCAATGCTTAATAACTCTGTGCTTACTTGCTCTGCTTTAAATTTATAGGCAATAGCCCAGCGTGGCGATTTAGCAGTGAAACCTAAATTTTGTTGTTGGTTGTAATTGTTTACTTTAATTACAATGCCATCAATATCGTAAGATAAATTAAAACGTTTTTTATCCCAATAATTAATAAAATCAATCACTTCGTTAATGCCGCTGCATAATTTAGCGTCTTCTGAAATTTTAAAACCCCATGATTTTGCCGCATGCATATTATCAAAATGCGATTGGTGTGGTAAACCATCTCCTAATACATAATATAAAAAGCAATCCAATTTTCGTTTGGCTACTTGCGCCGAGTCTTGCATTTTCATACTTCCTGATGCCGCATTGCGAGGGTTTGCCATCAAGGCATCTCCAATTTCTTCACGTTCTTTATTAATAGCATCAAACACTGGGCGAGGCATAAATACTTCGCCACGTATTTCAAACTTAGCAGGGTAGTTGCCTTTTAATTTTAAAGGAATAGATTTAATGGTTTTGGCATTCGTGGTTACATCATCGCCTTGCACACCATCACCACGAGTAATGGCTTGTTTTAATTGTCCATCTTCATAAATTAAACTGATGGATAAGCCGTCAAATTTTAATTCGCATACGTAATCTATTTCTTCAGAAAACAAAGTGGCAGCTGAGCTTGTCGAAGCTATTCCTAGTCCTTCTTTCACACGTCTGTCAAAATCCAATAAGTCTTCTTGATTGTAACTATTACTCAACGACAACATCGCATACTGATGTTTCACGCTTTGAAAGTTCTTGGTAATTTGTCCACCCACCCGTTGGCTTGGCGAATTTTCGGATAAAAATTCAGGGAATTGTTTTTCTAAAGCAATGAGTTCTTCCAGTAATTTATCAAATTCATAATCACTAATCGTTGGATTGTCCAACACGTAGTAATTGTAATTATGTTGTTCTAATTCGTTAGAAAGAGTTTGGATTTTATGTTGTGCTTCCTTAGGAGTCATATCGTTTGTAATTCTTTAACAAATTTGTTATTTTTGAATAAGAATACATTATAAATTTGTCAGTAGAAATTAACAGGTTTTGAAAAAAAAATTTTCTAAAATATTTATATCTTTTGTAGCCATCATTTACGTGTTGTCTACGTTTGGTGTATCTGTATTTTCTCATTATTGTGGTGGAGAGTTGGAAGAGGTTGCGATGTTCTCAAAACCTTCGTCCTGTTGCGGTGGAGAAAACGAAAGAGAGATGGAAGACGGCTGTTGCAAGAATGAGTTGGTTCATGTGGCTTTTCAAAAAGATTTTACGTTTTATACTTTAGTTAAAAGTATAAAAGCTCCTATTAATGAATTGTTTATAATTCAGTCTAACTTTAATGTAGTTTTCTTTAAAACGCATATCGCTGATTTTTTATCAATCGATGAAAAAGTGCATCCACCCAATTTGGTGCAGCAAGATATTGTTTCCTGTAGTGTAATTAGAATTTAGAGGTTTTAACCCTGTCTGCCGATAGGCAGGCGCTAAGAGGCTGAGTTTTTCCGCAAAGAACTCAGAGAATTGTATTTATTACTATTTATAATACTTAGCGCTCTTTGTCTCTTCTTATTTTCTTTGCGGTTAAAAATCAAAAAACTATTATGAAAACTATTATCACATTATTTATAGGCATTATTTTTTCTTTAAAAATGCAAGCTCAATCAACGATTACCACTTCTACTATTTCTGTAAAAGGAAATTGTGATGATTGTAAAGAACGCATTGAAAACGCAGCCGATATAAAAGGCGTAAAAACTAGTAATTGGAACAAGGATAAAAAAGTTCTTACCGTAACTTTCGATACTAAAAAAGTGAGCTTAACTCAGATTGAAGAAGCTATTGCTAAAATTGGATATGCAACTTCTAATAAACCGGCGGATTCTAAAGCCTATAAAAAATTACCAGAGTGCTGTCAGTACGAAAAGGGAGTTTGTAAGGAAACTAAATAATAACCATGAAAAAGTTATTATTAATCCTATTTGGGATAGCTATGTTCTATCATAGCTATTCGCAAATTAAAGGAAAGGTTGTTGAGATTTCTGAAAACAAAAAAGAAACAATCGCTCTTCCTGGTGTAACGGTGTTTTGGCTCAATACCTCAATTGGAGCTACAACAGATGCTAATGGTTTGTTTTCAATTCCAGTATCCAACCAAACTAATCGTTTAATTATTACTGCTGTTGGATATAAAAGCGATACTTTAATGATTAAAGATACCACCAATTTTTTAGTTATAAGAATGAAAGGCGGCGTTGAGTTAAATGAAGTAGAAGTGGTTTATGAAACTATTGGAACAGAGCTTTCATATATGAATGCCATTAAAATGGAAACATTAAATGAGCGCTCTTTAATGAAAGCGGCATGTTGTAATTTATCCGAAAGTTTTGAAACCAATCCAAGTGTGGATGTGAATTTTGCAGATGCCGTTACCGGAACTAAACAAATTCAAATGTTGGGTTTGTCGGGACAGTATGCGCAAATTACCAAAGAAAACATGCCTTATATGCGAGGTTTAGCTAATGGCTATGGTTTAAGTTTTGTGCCAGGGGCTTGGATTCAGTCCATTCAATTAAGTAAAGGAGCGGGTTCTGTTGTAAATGGTTACGAAAGTTTAACAGGACAAATAAATACTGAATTACAAAATCCTGAAACCTCTGATAAATTAAATTTCAATACCTATGTTAATCAAAACGCGCGCAACGAATATAATTTGAATTTAAAGCATCGTCTCAACGAAAAATTTTCGGTAGGCTTATTATCGCACATGAATTTTAATCCCATGGCCGAAGATTTGAATAAAGATGGATTTGCCGATATTCCAACTGGTAGGCAATATAACTTTATAAATAAATATAGTTACCAATCGGGAAAAAATTTTGAAGCTCAATTTGGAGGAGGTTATTTAGAAGATACTCGTGAAGGAGGACAGTTAAAATCTCTGCAAAAAAACTATTTGGATACCTTGCCGTATTATTTAATTGGTATTAAAAATAAAAAATGGGAACTGTATAGTAAAACTGGATTTGTGTTTCGTAAGAAACCTGGAACCAGCATGGGTTTACAGTTGTCGTATTTAAATCATGAGCAAAAGAATTACTACGGTTTAAATAGCTATTATGGTTTACAAAAAACGTTTTATGCCAATTATATTTTTCAAGGGATTATAAATACAACCAACAATACCTACAAGTTAGGAGCTAGCTTTATGAATGATCAAGTTGATGAAGCCTTTAAACTATTTAAATTTAAACGAGATGAAAGAGTAGGAGGAGCCTTTGCAGAGTTTGCCCATAACCAAGGAGAGAAATTTAATTTAGTGGCAGGCTTACGAGCCGATTATCATAATTATTATGGATTGTTTTTTACACCTCGTTTGCACATGCGTTATGCGCTAAAAGGTAGTAAAACAGTTTTTAGAATTAGTGGAGGACGTGCTTTAAAAACAGCTAACGTCTTAGCTGAAAATACGGCTTTAATGGCAACTTCAAGAGATTGGATTATCAAGCCAAGTGATTTAACAATGCCTTATGGTTTAAAGCCAGAAAAGGGCTGGAACTATGGTTTTAATTTTACTCAAAAAATGAAGTTGAATTACAAAGATGCTTTTGTAACAGTTGATTTATATCGTACTGATTTTACACAACAAGTGGTAGTTGATGTTGATGCTAATACGCAGGAAGTATTGTTTTATAATTTAAAAGGACCTTCATTTTCTAATACTGCTCAAATCGAATTTGGTTGGGAAATACGTAAACGCTTAAATATTAAAACAGCTTATCGTTATGTAGATACCAAAGTAAATTACCAATCTGGTTTGATGCAAAAGGCATTAGTATCGATGCACAGAGCCTTTGTGAATGTAAGTTACGAAACCAAAAAGAAACATTGGTTATTTGACGCTACTTTACAATACAATGGCAAAAAGCGTTTGCCACAAACCAATACTAATCCAACAGAGTATCAACGAGCAACGTATTCGCTTGATTTTTATAATGTGTTAGCGCAAATTACCTATGTCACTAAAATTAAAAAAGCCGATTTTAATATTTATGTAGGTGTTGAAAATGCCTTGAATTACAAACAAGAAAATCCAATCGTAGCAAGTGATGCACCATTTAATAAGTACTTTGATGCGAGTATGGTATGGGGCCCCATTTATGGTAGAATGATGTATGCAGGATTGAGATTTAAGATCAAGTAAGTGTTTTTTTCTTTAATATAAATATTATCAATAAAAAAAGAGGCTGACTCAAAAGTTGAGAACAGCCTCTTTTAAATAGTAATATCTATTTCTTAAGTTTAATATTTACCAAATTAATATATTTTATATTGTGTTGTATTTTGTTATTGATTCTTTCTCCTACTGAAGTACTTGCACTCACTCGAGGATGTTCCTCTTTATAACTGTCTAATAAATCATAATCTTTTAAATATTTTTCTAACCAGTTAATACTGTATACTTTTAAATTGCCAGTTATTGTTTCTGAAAAATATTTGTTTTTCAGCATACTGAAACTTTGTGTAATAGCAAAGTGGTCCATCAACTAATACTACATAAACATCTCCCTTGTAACTTCTCATTAAACAGTCCGTATATTTAGGGGAAGTATATACCGAAGCATAAGTGAAAAATTCTGCAGGAAGCTCTGATGCAGACATCTTTGTAGTTTCGGCGCCTTTTTTTACTTTTAATGTTGTTCCAAATGTACTTTCACTATAACCGTTATCAACTATTTCATAGCCTTCAATTGGTTTTTTATTATAATAATCTTCTATAGAAGCATAGAACAAGTTTTTTTGTCCAAAAGAAATAGCGCTTAAAAAGCATAGAGTAATGATAGTAACAATTGTTTTCATAGTGTATAAGGTTTCTGCAAAAAAAACATTTCTTGCTTAAAAAGCAAATAAATGACTGTTTATTATTGTAAACGTAACATTTATTTGGGCTAAAGCCTTTTTTTGAGTATCATTTAAATTGCCGTTGACTTAAGCCAAGGGCAATTGTTATTTAATTGATATTGGCTTTAGTCAAAACATGAAATACTGTTGGAGTTTAATAAATTCTAATGCCTATTTCTTTTTTTGGTATGATTAAAACTAGGGCAAGTATCGCACTTGTTTTTACCTCTAAATAAAAAACAACTTGAAAGCAGAATTGAACTAGTCAACGCTATAACAACAAGATAAATAAGTTTAGTACGAATCATATTATACAAATGTATAAATAAGTTAGCAAATGCTATTTAAAGATTTTATTAAAATCTTTAAAAACAACAAATGCCATTGTATTAAAACAATGGCATTTGCATAAATTTAATTACTTAAATCTATTTTGGTTAAATATGGCTTTTTAAACTGTTAACTTTAATGTAAGTTTCGATTCTTTCTTTAGCTAAATTATTTTGAATTAAATCTAAATCCACTCTATTTTGACTTTCTTCATTTGAGCTGCAAAGTGCTAAGTAACTTTCATCTATTTGTTCAAGTGTCATTTGAGAAGTTACAGTCATTCTAATTCGAGCTTGTTTTCTTGCTACAGCAGGATAAACTGCACCAGTTGTTAGAACACCTTTAATCCCCATAAGTCTTGACATTTCAATTACTTGATTATTATTTCCAATTATAATTGGACAAATAGCTGTTTCGGAATTTCCAATATTAAAATTCCCTAAACGCAATTTTGATTTAAAATAATCAATATTTTTCCATAACTGTTTTCTTCTATTGCTATCTTGTTTAATAATTTTGATTGAAGTTAATGCAGAGGCATTAGCTGAAATAAATGGGGCTGTTGTAAAAAAATGTGGTCTACTAGCTAATTTTAAATAGTTAATTAATTCTTTTTTACCGGTAACAAAACCACCAGAACATCCAACAGCTTTGCTTAAAGTGCCTACTAATATATCGATACTCTCAGGCTTCATATTGAAATGATCTAATATCCCTAATCCATTTTGGCCAATTACACCAAAGGCATGAGCCTCATCAACCATTAATGTTGCCCCATATTTTTTGCATAGACCCGATATGTCGGGTAAATTTGCAATATCTCCATCCATGGAATATACACCATCTACAACTACAATTTTATTGACATATTGCTTATTTACTCTATTTAAAACAGTTTCTAATGATCTCATATCATTGTGTAAAAAGAACATTTTATTTTTACTTTCTACGCCATCTAAAATACTAGCGTGAGCAAATAAATCAACAACAGCAACGTCATTTTTTTTTAGCATAGCGCCTAAAACTCCAGTATTTGCCATGTAACCGCATGGGTAAACTAATGAGCTTTCATATTCAAATGTTTCTGCAATTTCTTTTTCTAAATCTATTAGTACTTTAGTTTGCCCAGTTGTAATGCATGATGCACCCGCACCCGCACCATATTTTTCTAAAGCTTCAATACCTGCGTTAATAACTTCGGGATGTTGTGACATGTTTAAGTAATCGTTTGATCCAAAATTGATCATGTTTATAGTTTTATTCAAAGAGGGATCAAAAATGTTTCTGACAACAGAACATCCATCAGATGAATACCTAAGGAAATTTCCCATTTCATTTAGTTGAGCATCCTCCACTAAACTATTTAAAATTGATAATCTTTCATTTATAGTTATATTATCCAATTTCGGGTCAGATAAAACATCGTATAAGTTGTGTTTTTTAGAATCTATACGATTAAATTTAGAATATTGAAATTCTAGTTTGTTTGATGATGTTACGTTTTTTTTCATAGTTAGTTTATTGCTTATTGGTTAACAAATAATTTTTGTAATTGAATAGTTTTTTTCAAATAAACAAATATGATATGTCGTATATCGTTGTTTATTTTATAAGAATTGTACTGGAAATTAAAAATTTTATGTGACTGATAAAAATGATTTATATTTTTATACCTAATATAATAATATCGTCAGTTTGTTCGGTACCTCCTTTCCAATTTTTATGGAGTTGATCAAGATAAACTCCTTGATTTTTTAAAGATAAATGGCATGTATTTAATAACTCATCCTTAAACCTTTTTAAATTAAATTTTTTCTTGTTTTCTGAATCAAATTGATCAGCATATCCATCCGAAAAGAGGTAAAAAGTATCTCCAGTATAAAATTTAATATAATGATTTTCAAAAGCAAATGTTTTATAGTTAAATCCGATTGTGTTTTTTGTTGGAGTAAATGAGTAAAGTGTGTGAGTTTTGCCGCTAATTTTGCTGTCAAAATTTTCAGGTTCAATTTGTCCATTTTTCCTAATCATAATTAATGGTCGATAAGCTCCAGAG
>JBEIPP010000038.1:0-23219 GCA_040376995.1 Flavobacteriales bacterium | reverse complement strand
TGCATCAAAAGACCCTGAGAATTTACCTTGGAAAGCTTTAGATATTGACATCGTTATTGAATCAACGGGTTTATTTTTAGATAAAGCTTCTGCCCAAAAACATTTAAATGCTGGAGCTAAAAAAATTATCTTATCAGCTCCTGCCAAAGACGATGATATCAGAACCATTGTGATGGGCGTAAATGATGATTTGTTAAAAGCCGATGATGTGATTGTATCAAATGCCTCTTGTACTACTAACTGCGCATCGCCTATGTTACAAGTATTACAACAATGGGGCATTGAAGAAGCTTATGTTACTACTGTACACTCCTATACCGGCGACCAACGCTTGCACGATGCACCTCACAAAGATTTAAGAAGAGCACGCGCAGCGGCTATGAGTATTATTCCAACAAGTACAGGAGCTGCTAAAGCCTTAGGGAAAATTTTCCCTGATTTAGAAGATAAATTAGGTGGATGCGGAATGCGTGTTCCTGTGCCAGATGGTTCATTAACAGATATTACTTGCGTATTAACTCAATACCCAAGTGTAGAGCAAATTAACTTAGCGTTTAAACAAGCCTCAGAAGGACCACTGAAAGGCATTTTAGAATATACTGAAGATCCATTAGTATCAACTGATGTGATTGGTAATCCACACTCTGTGGTTTTTGATAGCGACTTTACAAGCGTGGTAGGTAATTTGGTAAAAATAATTGGATGGTATGATAATGAATTTGGTTATAGTACTAGATTAGTAGATTTAGCGATAAAGATGCAGAGTATCTAACCGCAAAGTACGCAAAGTTTTTTCACAAAGTGCGCTGAGAAATGGCTGAGAATGAAATCGCAAATAAAGTAATTGGCATCGCTATTGATGTTCATAAAGCTTTAGGGCCAGGCTTGCTTAAAAGTGCCTACAAAGAATGTTTGCATTATAAAATTGTTGAATCTGGCTTATTTGTGGAGAAAGAAAAACCTATGCCACTAATTTTTGAGGAAGTGAAGTTAGATTGTGGGTATTGAATAGATTTATTGGTTGAAAGAAAATTAGTGATAGAATTAAAAAGTGTTGATGCATTAAATGATATACATTTAGCTCAAACATTAACCTATTTAAAGCTTGGAAACTACAAGCTTGCTTGGATTATTAGTAAATTTTAATGTTTTATTACTTAAAAGCGGAATAAGAAGAGTTGTAAACGGTTTATAAAAATCTTTGAGTTCTTTGCGTATATCTTAGCAATCTTTGCGGTTAAACACTCAAATTTATTTCCGTTAACAGATCATTAACAAATTCTTTAACGTTTTTTGTATCCTTTTTCTAAACCCACGTTATAATCTTCATTATTTTGGCTTTAAGCAAAACTATATGAAGAGATACCTACTCTACTTTTTACTATTTAGTTCCATCTCTTCTTTCTCCCAAAAGTTTAGTATTTCAGGAAGCGTTCAGGATACCGTTGCCAAAGGCCCATTACCAAATGCCATTGTAATGGCCATTAAATTAATGGATTCTACCCTAGTAGATTTTACCAGAACAAATAATGAGGGAATTTTTAAACTTAAACCCTTACCAATTGATACCTATCAAGTGGTTATTTCTCATCCCAAGTTTGCTGATATGGGGTACTTTATTTTTGGTGACAAAAAAAACCTAGAATACGACTTTGGTAAAATTATCCTACAACCAAAAAACGTATCTCTTGATGAAGTCACCATCTTTGCCTTTAAAGATCCTATCTATTATAAAGGTGATACTTTAATCTATACAGCCGATTCGTTTAAAACAAAAGCCAACGCTACTGTTGAAGATTTATTAAAAAAATTACCTGGCCTAAAAGTCGATAAGGATGGTAAAATTACCTCACAAGGCAAAGCTGTGGATAAAGTATTGGTCGATGGTGATGAGTTTTTTGGTGGCGACCCAACTGTGGCAACTCGTAACTTAAATGCCAATTCAATCGAGTCTGTTCAAGTATATGAAAAGAAAAGTGATGATGTGGCTAATTCAAGCACAGGAGAAGAAACTCAAAAAATATTAAATCTTAAATTAAAAGACGAAGCTAAAAAAGGATACTTTGGCAAAGTATCAGGTGCTAGTGATTTTCAGAAGTTTTATGAAGGCGAGGCATTAGGAAATTATTTTAAAAAGAAATTAAAAATCTCAGTCTTTGGCTTAATAAGTAATACTCCCAACTCAAGTTTCGGCTGGGACGATGTTTATAAATATGGTTTAAACAATGAGTTTGATAGACGAGAAAATGAAGATGGCGGTTGGTCAATGACCATGACAAGCTCTCAGCCACAAGGTATTCCACAAAATTTAAAAACAGGATTTTACTATACCGATAAAATATTTAAGAACACTAAACTTAATATGAATTACACCTACAATAATAGTATGGTAAATTCTAAAACAACTCAAAAGGCTCAATATTTTTTAACCGATACAAGCTATACATCCGATAATATAGTGGAGAGTATTCAAAAAAATGAAGCTCATGCATTTAACTTTGGTATAGAACAACGTATTGATTCATTATCTGATTTATATGTTACTTCAAAAATCAAAGTACTTGGCAGTAATACAAACAGTAAAGACGAAACAGATTTTTTAAGCAGCGATAATATTAAAACCCGAAACACTTCTATTTACAATTCATCAAAAAGCTCGGGCTACGATATTGCTAACAATTTAAAATATATCAAGCGTTTTAAAAAGAAAGACAGGCTATTAAATATTTCTTACAACAATACTTTTTCTGAAACAAACTCAGATGGTATTTTAAAAACAGATAACTATTCGTATGCCGATTCTAGCGTTTTTTTAAAATCTGTAAATCAAAAGAAAGAAGGATTAAATGTAAATCAAAGTCACATAGCTGGCATTTCATATACTGAACCAATTACTAAAAAAATAAAAATCGAAGTGTCTTTCGACTTTATGCATTATAACAGTAAGCAGGATAAAAAAGCATTTAATAATATTGGTGGCGAATACAATGAATTGGATTCTACATTTACCAATAACTTCATCAATCAAAAACAAATTAACCGTGCAGGTTTAAAGTTTATATATGAAGTGAAGAAAATGCGTTTCACTATTGGTACAAAAGCTCGTAATGTATATGTAAACAATAATAATATTTTCAAAAACCAACATATCACCCAAAACTTTAATAACATATTGCCTTTTTCAACTTTACGTTATAAGTTTTCAGAAAATAAATCACTTGATATCAGATATACCACAAGTTCTCAAAACCCCACAATCAGTCAATTACAGCCTGTTAGAGACAACTCAAATCCTAATTTCATTAATATTGGAAATCCTAACTTGCTTCCAACTTTTATGCATAGCATCAACTTAAATTTTAATTCATGGAAATCGATAAGTGGTAAGTATACATGGATGGGTTTAACGTATAATTTCATTAATAATGATATGGCTACTGCAACATCTTACGACAGTATTGGAAGAACAGTATCTCAAGCCATCAATGTGAATGGTAATTATAATTTCAATGGCTATTTAGGAACCAGTATGCCTTTCTTTTCTAAAAAATTGGAATTAGGTCCTAATCTTTGGGCATCCTACAGAGAAAACAAATCGATGATTAATGGTTTAGAAAATAAAACACAAGATATCAGAAGTAACGTGTCGTTGGATATTAAGTTGAACCTTGAAAAGTTTACGGCAGGTATTTCAGGTTATTATTCTTATAATTCAGCGTTTTCATCATTAAACAATAAGAGTAATACTCCTTATTCGTCTCAAGGTATATCAGGAAATGTAAGTGCTAAATTACCTAAAAACTTTACGATTGAAAGTGATGCTAATTACACGATTAACAGCAAACGTAGTAATGGTTACAATATTAACTACTTAGTTTGGAATGCTTCTGTTTCTAAAATCTTCTTTAAAAAAGAGAATTTTATTTTAGGTGCTTATGCTTATGATATTTTAAATCAAAACATTAGCGTAGATAGAGATATCAGCAGTAATGTGATTACAGATATTAAAACCAATATCATATCCAGATATTTTTTATTAAAAGCTACATTTAAGTTTAACAGTAATAAAGCAAAAGAAGAAGATGAGTTTTAATAAATACATAATAGCTTTTATTTGTTTATGGATGACAACTCATGTTGCTCTGTCACAAATTACTTATGGTAAAAGTACCTACGAACGAAAAACCAATCTCTATAAAAAATTTAAAAATAATGGAGATGTTAAAGAATGGCTTAAAGAAGAGGATAAAAATAAAGTGGATGTTTTTGAATTGTATTTTGATGATTCATTATCTGTTTTTAAACCACAAGAAAGCGATTTAGTGGAACGTATGAGTTGGGCTACTACAAAAAATGTGGTGTATCAAAACTATGCGGCAAACAAACGATTAACCGAGAAAAAGATTTGGGGCGAAACATTTTTAGTAGCTGATACAATCAGAACATTTAAATGGAAAATAACAGAAAGCAAACGTACTATTTGTGGATACCAATGTCGTAAAGCAATTTGGCAAGCCAATGATAGTACACGAATTTATGCTTGGTTTTGTGCAGAAGTAAATGCCTCTATTGGCCCCGAAAGTTTTGTTGGTTTGCCTGGAGCAATTTTAGGTTTAGCAACCGAAGATGGCGGTGTGATTTATTTTGCTAAAAGTGTGGAAGTGGTTAAACCTGAAACAACAACCCTTCTTCAAAAAAAATCGAAACAAAAAATTTATAAATCATCCGAATTAAAAGCTCAACTTGAAAAAGATTTCGGAAAAGAAAAATGGGGAAAGGCTATGATTTATAACAATTTTGCCATTTGGTAAATCATCTGATCTTAAACTGATTCACCTCAAAAAGCCAATTCAAATACCATATTTTACATTTCTTTTTTTACATTTGTAGAAGTGCGAAAGATAATTTTATATATCATCTGTTTCTTCTGTTATGCTCATCAGGGATTTTCTCAGTTAGTAGCTAATGCTGGTCCTGATTTAATAGGATGTTACAATGGTAGTTTAGTTATTGGAGGTAATCCAAGCGCTTTAGGAGGTACGCCACCTTATAAATATTCATGGTCTCCTAATACATTTTTAAGTTCTTCTTCTGTGTCCAATCCAACCGTTACAGCACTTACATCTGATATTACTTATACTTTAACGGTTACTGATTTTGATACAACAATAGTATCAAACACCATGTATATTAACTTAGATAAAATCCATACATTTAATGCTGGTATTGATACAGGTTATTGTTATGGTAAAGAAACCAATGTGCAAATAGGTGCTACAAATAATAATAATGCCTTTCATAATTTTAGTTGGGCTCCACCAATCGATCTAAATAATCCAACCGATCCGCGCCCATTAGCTTCGCCATCTATTACAACAGTTTATACATTAACTGTATCAGATGGTTTATGTCCTGATAAAATATCACAAGTTACAGTTTACGCCTTTCCTAAGCCAAATATAGATGCCTCACCTGATACAACTATTAATGAAGGGCAAACTATTACATTATACGGTTTAAGCAGTGGCATTTTATTTTGGTGGCAACCTGATTATAATATTAAATATTTAAGCACTACTAAACCAGATGTATGGCCAACAACAACAACAACTTATACATTTACGGTTGACGATCAACATGGTTGTACAAATACAGATGTTGTAACCGTGACTGTGAGACCAGGAGATCAATTGTTTTTTTATAATACATTTACACCTAATGGTGATGGAGATAACGATTACTTTTATATTGGTAATTTAGAAAAGTATCCTGATAATAATTTAAAAATTTATAACCGTTACGGCAAACAAGTGTATAGTGCCACAAACTATGATAATACTTGGAATGGTTCTTACTTAGGAAACCTATTACCAACAGGTACTTATTATTACATCCTTAACGATGGTGTTGATAAACAATACAAGGGTAATGTAACTATTATTAGATAGTTTAATTTAATTGTCAATAACTAGTTATTTAATATTTCCATCTTTTTCTCTGCTTAATCAAAAAAAATCCTAAGTTTATAGGCTAATTTTTTTTGAATGTTGGAACCCGAAGAAACTATATCTACTCGTCAATTATACCCCTACCAAGAAGAGGCTGTTAATACAATTTTTAATAAGCTTAAAGATGCAAAGCCTAACGAAAATATATTATTTCAATTACCAACTGGTGGAGGGAAAACGATTATTTTCTCAGAAATAGCCAAACGTTATATCAATCATTTCAATCGTAAAGTTTTAATATTAACACATCGTATTGAGTTGAGTAAACAAACATCCGATGTATTAGCAAGTATTGGCATTAAAAACAAAGTCATTAATTCTGAAGTTAAATCGTTAACTCAACAAACCGAATTTCAAAGTTTTACAGCTTTAGTAGAAACTTTAAATAATCGTTTACAAGAAGACGAACAATTTTTAGAAGATATTGGATTAGTAATTGTGGATGAGGCCCATTATAATTCATTCCGAAAAATATTTCACTATTTCGAAAACGTCAATATTTTAGGAGTTACGGCTACACCTTTAAGTAGCAATAAAAAATTACCGCTTTATCAAACCTATAAAGAAATTTTTGTTGGAGAAAGCATTCCTTCATTAATTGAAAAAGGTTTTTTAGCAGAGGGGGTTACATACTCAAACGATGTTAATCTAAGTTCGTTACGAGTTGGTAATAATGGTGAGTTTACAACAGGTTCTCATGAGATTTTGTATACTCAAGCCATGATGCAAGGTAAGTTATTAGATGCTTACGAAGAAATTGGAAAAGGAACTAAAACTCTTATTTTTAATGCAGGTATTTTAACAAGTATAGCTGTATATAATACGTTTAAGGCAAAGGGCTATCCTATTAAATATTTAGATAGTACATTTAGCGACAGAGATAGAGCGGAAACATTAGATTGGTTTAGAAATACTAAGGATGGTATTTTAAGTTCGGTAAGTATTTTAACTACAGGTTTTGATGAGCCTGAAGTAGAAACCATTATCTTAAATCGTGCAACCAAATCATTGACTTTATATCATCAAATGATAGGTCGTGGCTCTCGTATATTACCTAATAAAAAGAAATTTAATATTGTTGATTTAGGAAATAACTCACGTCGTTTTAACTTATGGCAATTCCCAATTGATTGGAAACATGTATTTGTAGCTCCTCATTTATATTTAGAGCAACGTTACAAAGATGAGTGGGATTATGAATTAGAAAATGATTATGAGTTACCTGAAGATATTAAAGCTCGTTTTTTAAATTCATCGGCAGAAGCTTTTGTTGTTCGAGAAAGGTATTTACAATGTTTACGTAAAGGCTTAAAACCTCAAACAGTATTAGATCAATCTTTAGATGATCATTTTGGACGTATTAAAGATAATGCGGCTGATTTTGACGAAGCTTTTGAATTATTTGATTTATTGAGCGAAGAAGTTAAATACAGAGTAAAGCAATTTGCTAAATGCATCAACGCTACTAATAATTATACCGATTATCAAACCCAAACCTATAGCAGTAAATTACGCCGCCGATTAATTGGATGGTTCGTTGAATAGTTTGTATTTAAAGTCAATTATTGATAAATTTGATCATTGTAAATGAAAAAATTAATACTAATATTCACTTCGCTAATAATTATAATTTCATGTTCTGTTGACCCTGAGATTAAACCAATTATTACAAACGATGATATAAAAGAAACTGTTCCTGATGGTTGGCCAGTTCCAGTATATAATTTCAGCAATAATCCTCTTACTGCCGATGGTTTTACACTAGGAAGGCATTTGTTTTACGATCCCATTTTATCTGCCGATAATACTATTTCTTGCGGTTCTTGTCATCAGCAATTTGCTGCTTTTTCTCACTCTGGACATGATGTGAGCCATGGTATTAATGGTTTATTAGGAACAAGAAATTCGCCCGCTATTCAAAACATTAATTGGTTACCTGCATTTATGCATGATGGAGGTGTAAACCACATTGAGGTGATGCCGCTTGCTCCTATTACAAATCCTGTAGAAATGGACGAAACCATGAATAATGTTATTTCTAAATTATCTACTAGTTCAAAATACAAACAATTGTTTACTAAAGCTTACGGCGATGATATGGTAAATTCTCAGCGCATTTTTAAAGCTATTGCCCAATTTATGGGAACCATGTATTCTTATAACAGTAAATACGATAAAGTAAAAGCTAGTAAAGAAAACTTTACTGCTCAGGAACAATCTGGTTATAATTTATTTGTTCAAAAATGTGCCTCTTGTCATAAAGAACCGCTCTTTAGTGATTTTAATTATAGAAATAATGGATTAAGTGTAAATTTAGCTTTAAATGATAGCGGAAGAGCTCATATTACCGGAAATGCTTCAGATAGATATAAGTTTAAAACTCCCTCCCTACGAAACATTGAAAAAACAGCTCCATATATGCACGATGGTAGATTCTTCACACTCGATCAATGCTTAAATCATTATGTTTCGGGTATAGTTTCTAGTCCTACTCTCGACCCATTATTAGTTGGTGGAATAAATTTATCTACCCAAGATAAAATTGACCTCATTGCCTTTCTTAAAACCTTAACCGATACTAAATTCTTAACCGATTCGCGTTACTCAGAAATTAAATAATCCAATTTTAAATGAAAAATACAGTTAGTTTTATATTAATCTTTTTATTGACCTTTGGTATCATTTCATGTACTAAAAATAAAACTGGAGGTAAAGCCTCATTAAAAGGCAAAGTGCTGCATCATAGTAAGCCTATTCCAAACGCCTATGTATATATTAAATTTAACTCCTCCGAATATCCTGGCGATAGTTACACTTCTTACGACACATATGTAGAAGCTGATGGAAATGGTAATTATTCTATCCCTTTTTATCAAGGAACCTATTATATTTTTGCAATGGGTAGAGATATGGATATTCCTTATCCATATACCGTAAAAGGTGGTTTATCTATTTCTATAAGAAATAAAGAGAATTTAGAGAAAGATATCGCTGTTACTGAGGATTAATTAACTTTTAGGGTTAAAAAGAGCCTCATTTTCTTTTTTTATAAGTAGATATTTTTATTTATCTTCGCAACTCAAAATTTTAAATGTAATATGTCTGAAGAATTAGAGCAAATAGAACAAGTAGAAAGTACTATCGAATCAGAATCAACATCTAATAAAAAATCATCTGTTAAACAGTTAGATTTAGGTGGTTTAGAGTTCTATTACGAAAAAAATAAAAAAGCGATAACTTACGGTGGTGGTGCTATTTTAGCTATTGTTGCTATCTTCAGTTTCTATAAATTCTACTGGTTACCTGGTCAGCAAAAAGAAGCAAATAATGAAGCGTTTTTTGCTCAAACTTATTTTGAAAAAGATAGTTTTTTAGTGGCGTTAAATGGTGGTTTAAATGTTCAAACTGCTGATGGTCCTAAAACAATGATGGGATTTAAAGATATTGCTGAAAACTACGGTGCTACTAAAACTGGTGAATTAGCTAATTATTATGCAGGTATTTGTTTATTACGTACAGGCAAATTTTCAGAAGCAATCGAATATTTAGAGAAATTTGATGGACACGATGAAATGCTTGCTCCTGTTGCAATTGGTGCCATTGGAGATGCAAATATGGAATTAAATAATGTAGACGAGGCTATTAAATTTTACTTAAAAGCTGCTGAAAAGTCAACGAATTCATTTACAACTCCACTTTTTTTAAAAAAAGCCGCTTTTGCTTATGAGCAAAAAGCTAATTATACAGAAGCTTTAGCAACTTATGAGCGTTTAAAAAATGAATACTCTAAAAGTACAGAAGCGCGTGAAGTTGATAAATACATAGCAAGAGTTAAGACTTTAGGGAATATTCAATAATTAATAAAAACTAAATAATTTAAAAGGTGAATGGTATTCACCTTTTTTTGTTTCAAATATATACGACTATGGCAAGCGAATTAAAAAACCTTTCTACCTTCGAAGGAACTGAAATCCCTGATGCGTCCAAAATGAAATTTGGAATTGTTTGGGCTGAATGGAATCATAAAACAACACATGCCTTAATGCAAGGTGCTTATGATACATTAATTAAGCATGGAACTAAGCCAGAAAACATTACTACTAAAACAGTACCAGGTGCTTTTGAATTAACCTTAGGAGCTCAATACATGGCCGAATTAAGTCAAGTGGATGCTGTAATTTGTATTGGTTGTGTTATTCAGGGCGACACTAAACATTTTGATTTTATTTGCGATGCTGTAGCAAAAGGAATTACTAATTTAAATATTAAGTTTAATATGCCATTTATATTTGGCGTATTAACAGTCAATACTCAAGAACAAGCCGATGACAGAACAGGAGGAAAGCACGGCAACAAAGGCGATGAAGCTGCTGTAACAGCAATTAAAATGCTTGGTTTAAAAAACAGTTTCGAAGAAAATAAAACTAAAATTGGTTTTTAGTTTTAAAAACTAGCTCCAATTGTAGCTGTTAATTGTCCTGTATAAAAATGGTGATTTGCTTTACCATTTCCTTTTCCTAATACTAATACATTGGTATAATCTGCATAAGACCCTTTTGCTACAAACTCAAATACACCGTATTTTAAGAATTCTACTCTAAATCCAGTTTCTAAACCTACAATCCAACCTGCCATGTGCCATTTATTGTTTAATCTAGTTCCAAACATCGTCACATCTGTTCTTGGATAAACAAATCCAGCTCCTGGTTTTACTATGTAACCTACATTAAATAATTTTGATGGTTTATATAAATTCCAACGTTTAATAAAATTAAACATCCAAAAGTTTGCTCCATCTGTATGCTCAAAATGCAATAAGGTTTTTGGATCAAGAATAGTGTCTTGATTGATATTAGTTCCATTAATAGTTCCTTTAATTCTTACTTTTTGATAATCATGAACAACATACTTAGTATGGTCGTAATTAATTTCTACACCAAAATCTTTTTTATTATTAAAGTAATACCCTACTCTAGCTACAAATTGTGGGATGGTAATATTCACAATATCTTTTATTCCGTTAAAATCAGGTCTGTCGCCTGCTTCTGCATCATAAATAGTAAAATCGTAATCATGATATTTACCAGTTGCAGGGTAAAATGTGTTTGAATGATCCTCAAAATGAATATCACTTTTACTATACCATGCTCTTGTATAACCCCATAAAAAATAAAAATCTCCTTTTTTTAATTTTTGCCCAAACGAAAGTTTAGGAGCAGGAGTAACTGTATTAGGAGTAACTGTATCTTTCTGCGAAAATGCAATTAGAGAAAAAAACGATAAAAATATAATAATACTAGATTTCATTATGAGTTTTTAATAATTTCGGCGCGAAGATAGCGATTATTGTTTTCGATATAAATGACAATTCTCAGGAATGATTCTAAAAAGTTAGTTGCTAATTCAGGCCATTCAATAAATAGATAATTATTAGAACTTAAATAATCTTCAAAGCCAATTTCAAACAGCTCTTCTGATGATTTTAATCTGTATAAATCAAAATGATATATCTTAATTTTAGAATCCGTATCATATTCATTAACAATAGCGTAAGTTGGGCTACTCATACTGTCAGTAACACCTAAATAAAAACATAAAGATTTAATAAAAGTAGTTTTTCCTGCTCCCATAGGTGCATCAAACAAAAATACTTTTTCACCCTGCGCAAACTCAATTAATTCTTTAGCCGCTTGTTGATGTTCAGAGATATCTGATATATTAAGTGTTATAGTTTTCATTAATATTCAATCATTCGATAAAGGTTTTGAAAATACTCATCTTTATCTATTTTTTGACGTTTTTTAGTTAAGATATCAATTATAAACCAATTGTCTTTATTAATTATTAAAGCTTTATTCTTTTTTAAATAAACAAATAGGTTACCATCAACATCATAACTATTATTCGTTACTGAATTTTCAACGATAAATGATTCGTTTGGCTCATAGTGTTTTAAAACATGTATTGTTTTAGAAGAAAATTGGATGTGATTTTTATTTGAATAAATTAATTTCCCTTTATAATTATACACATCATCATTTAATTTACTATTGTAAACTGCACTGCAACAATATATGGTACTATCTTCTGTATTTAAAGCTACGGTATGGTATTTACATTTAACTACTTCTAAGCCTGTTGAATCTACTAATCCTTTAGTTCTGATAATTTCTTTATTAAACTCAGCATATTTTTCAGTTTCAAAATATCCTTTAGCTTTAGATTCAGTAATATTATCAAAACCACCAGACAATTGTTTTCCTTTTTTAGAAACCAAATACAATTTGTTTTGAAATAATATTTTAAAATAATTTGATGAATCTTGATAATTAAATTGCAATTCTTGCTGATTTCCAAATTGTAACATACTGTCAGGGAAATTTTCCACTAATAGTTTAACTTTATTGTTTTTTGAATCAATAAAAAAGTAATCAAATACAACTTCTTCTTCACCAGTTAAAGGATTAACCTCTTTGTTAAATTTATTTTTATTTGAGACTAAAGCTATTTGATTCGTTTTATCAAACGGGAAAGCGGTATCGTATTCTGGAACAATTACAACCTTCTCTCCAATTTTATAACCCCATTTTCTATTTTCGTAAAATGGCTTAATAAGTTGAGCTTTTAAAACAAAACTTATCAGGAATAATGTGAGAATATGGAAGATAGATTTGATACTAAAACAATATTTATATTGAAATTAAATATAATATTTTTAATGGCAACTGTTTTATTTATTTAAAACAACTCCCTTAAATCTTATTTTTTGATTGGCATTTTTAGAATTTGAGATGATTTCAACTATTCGATCTTGCCTATCATAAACCGTTTTTGTGTCAAATCTTACTATTATTTTTTCTGATTGACTGGGAGCAATAGGTTGTTTAGGAAATTCAACCGAGGTGCAAGAACATTCAACCTTAGCCTCTGTAATAATCATTGGTTGATTACCGGAATTTGTAAATTCAAATTCTAGGGTTACAACCTCGCCTTTTTTCACAAAGCCAAAGCTCTTTTTTAGGTCTTTAAATTTTAGTTGCGGTTGAGCAAAAGATATTAGACTAATCATAAAAAATAAGCCTAAACAAAAAACCCTTCCATTGCTGAAAGGGTTTATAAATTTATATAATCTATTAATGAGCATCTGGTGCTACTGGTGCTACTGGAGTTACAGGGGCAGCTTCAACTACACCTTTAATTTTAACTACTTTACTAGGCTCTTTTGCATTTGAAGTAATGGTAACATTTTTTTCAAATGGACCAGGGCGTTTTGTATCATATTTTACTTTAATACTAGCAGATTTTCCTGGTAAAATTGGTTCTTGAGGCCAACCTGGTTTTCCATCAATAGTTGTAGCAGTACAACCACATTGTCCCTGAACATTTGAAATTGTTAATGGAGATTTTCCTGTGTTTTTAATTTTAAACTCTCGAACTCCATTAGCATCAAATTTTACAGTACCATAATCTACTACTTCTGTTTCAAACTTCATTTCAGGAGCATTAGGATCAATACTAGGAACTACTGAACCTCCTTCTTGAGCATTTACTGCTAATCCAAGAAATAATGCTACTGCGGCGAATACTTTTTTCATTTTATGAGGGATTTAATTATTTAATTATTTTTTTTCTAAAGGAGCTCCTTGAGAAGGTTGATTAGTTGGAAAAGCCTCCTCAACTGGTTTAGCAGAAATATTACCTTTAATTTGTAATGTTTGAGTTCCTGTTTTAGAATTTGATTGAACAGATACTGACTTACTAATAGGTCCTACTCTGTTTGAATCATATTTTACTTTAATTTCACCAGATTTACCAGGTAAAATTGGATCTTTTGGACATTGTGGAACAGTACATCCGCAAGAACCTTGACACATAGTAATAATTAAAGGTTCTTTTCCAACATTTTTAAATTTGAAAACACACTCCCCGTTATCACCTTGCATAATGTTTCCATAATCATGAACCATTTTCTCAAATTTAATTTCCGCAGTACTAACAGGAGCTGTAGAAGCTGTTGTTGCTGCACCGTGATTGTGGCCATCATTAGCACTGTGCTCTTGTGCAAATGATACAAAGCTTAAAGAAGCTACAAATCCTAGGGTATAAATAAATTTTTTCATTTTATAATTTGTTTATGTTTTTACGTTTCAAAAATATTTCCAATATCGTGCCATAAAGATAGTACGCATATGGTTTACTATGATTATTTTTGCGAAATTTAACAAAATTTTTAATACAATAGATGGAAATCGCTAAAACATATAATTCTGCTCAGGCAGAACAAACTTGGTACCAGTACTGGATAGATAATAAATTCTTTAAATCAACTCCTGATCACAGAACTCCTTATACTATTGTTATCCCTCCTCCAAACGTAACAGGAGTTTTACACATGGGGCACATGTTAAACAATACGATTCAAGATGTATTAATTCGTCGTGCTCGTATGCTTGGTTTTAATGCTTGTTGGGTTCCAGGAACCGATCATGCTAGTATTGCAACTGAAGCTAAAGTGGTGGCTTTATTAAAAGAACAAGGTATTAATAAAGCAGATTTAAGTAGGGAAGATTTTTTGAAACATGCTTGGGGTTGGAAAGAAAAATATGGTGGGATTATTTTAGAACAGTTGAAAAAGCTTGGTGCAAGCTGCGATTGGGACCGCACTCGTTTTACTATGGATGAACCAATGAGCGAAGCGGTAATTGATGTGTTTATTGATTTATACAATAAAGGTCATGTCTATCGTGGTGTGCGTATGGTAAACTGGGATCCTCAAGGTTTAACAGCAGTAAGTGATGAAGAAGTAATTCATAAAGAAGCACAAAGCAAATTAGTTTATGTAAAATATCAAATTGAAGGCTCTAATGAATTCATGACGGTTGCTACTACGCGTCCTGAAACCATTATGGGTGATACGGCAGTTTGTGTGAATCCAACTGACGAACGTTACACTCATTTAAAAGGAAAACAAGTGATTGTTCCTATTGTTAATCGTGTGGTGCCAATTATTTTTGATGAGTACGTTGATAAAGAATTTGGTACAGGTACTTTAAAAGTAACACCAGCTCACGATATCAACGATTTTAACTTAGGACAAAAACACAAACTACAAACTATTGATGTTTTAAATCCTAATGGAACTATTTCCGAAGCTGCTGGAGCTTATGTTGGTTTAGATCGTTTTGCTTGTCGTAAACAAATTATTAAAGATTTAGAAGAACAAGGTTTAGTTGTAAAAATAGAAGACATTAAAAACAAAGTTGGTTATAGCGAACGTACTAACGCTGTTATAGAGCCACGTTTAAGTATGCAATGGTTTTTAAAGATGGAAAACGTAAGTAAACCAGCTTTAGAAAATGTAGTGAATGGTGAGATTAAATTAATACCAGATAAATTCATTAATACCTACAAACACTGGATGGAAAATGTACACGATTGGTGTATTAGCCGTCAGTTATGGTGGGGACAACGAATTCCAGCTTGGTATAATTCAAAAGGACATTTTGTTATTGCAAAAACTAAAGAAGAAGCAATTGAAAAATTTAAAGAACGAGCAAAAATTGTTGATGAGCTAATAGCAGAAGGTGAAGCTAATAAAGACTCAAATATTACATTTACTCCAGAAGAAATTCATCAGGATAATGATGTATTAGATACTTGGTTTTCGTCTTGGTTGTGGCCAATTACTGTATTTGACCCTGCTGTTATTAGAAACGGAAAAGCAAACGCGAATGCTGATTTAAACTACTACTATCCTACTAACGATTTAGTAACGGCTCCAGAAATTTTATTCTTTTGGGTAGCACGTATGGCAATTGCCGGTTACGAATGGATGCAGGAAAAACCATTTACTAATGTATACTTAACAGGTATTGTAAGAGATAAATTAGGTCGCAAGATGAGCAAGAGTTTAGGCAACTCTCCCGACCCGTTAGATTTGATTGAAAAATATGGTGCTGATGGTGTACGTGTAGGTATGTTATTATGTTCGCCGGCTGGTAATGATTTAATGTTTGACGAAAGCTACTGTGAGCAAGGACGTAATTTTGCGAATAAAGTTTGGAATGCATTTCGTTTAATTGCAGGATTTGAAGTTGGGACTTCGAAAGGCTCAGTTGCCGTAACTCAGTCAGATGCACAAAAATCAGCGATTACTTGGTTTGATAATAAATTATCAGAACAATTAGAAATCATTAATGATCATTACTCTAAATACAGAATGAGTGACGCCTTAATGACTACTTATAAATTAGTTTGGGACGATTTCTGTGCTTGGTATTTAGAGGCGATTAAACCAGATTTTATTGATGGTAAAGCTCAACCAATTGACAAAGCAACTTATGATGCAACGATTGGTTACTTAGAATCTTTATTAAAAATTATGCATCCGTGGATGCCTTTTATTACTGAAGAAATTTGGGATTTAATTAAGGATAGAAAACGTGAAGTTAAAGACCGTGTGATTGTCGCTGAATGGCCAACTATTAAATCTGATTTAGATAAAAAACAATTAGAAGAATTTGAAGTTAGTAAAGAGCTTGTTGCTATGGTTCGTAATGTACGTGCACAAAAACAATTATCTCCTAAAGAAAAATTAGAAGTAATTGAAAAATCAGAAGCAACTCGTTCATACTTTGATAGTACGATTATTAAGTTAGCTAACTTATCTGCTTTCTCATACACTAAAGAAAAAGTAGAAGGTGCCTTTTCTTTTCAAATTAAAACCACTGAGTTTTATATTCCTTTAGCAATGAATTTAAACAAGGAAGATGAAATTGAGCGTTTAACTAAGGAATTAGAATACAATAAAGGTTTCTTAAAATCGGTACAAATTAAATTATCAAACGAAAAGTTTGTAGCGAATGCGAAGCCTGAAATTATTGCGAGCGAACGCAAAAAAGAAAGCGATGCTTTATCTAAAATTAAAACATTGGAAGAGCAGTTGGCTGTTTTAAACTAACTATAGAAATAAAAAAGACCTAATTAGTAATTTAATTAGGTCTTTTTAGTTTTAAATTAACTCTCTATGTTTTTCAGGAATCGATAATAGCAACTCTCTAATTTCTTCGATATGATCAGTTGTTACTAATTTCATACGAGTATCTTTAAAATGATCAATCCCTTTAAAGTAATTAGTATAATGCGGACGCATTTCTAATACACCTAATTTAGGACCTTTCCATTCAATCGATTTATCAAAGTGTGCTAAGGCTACCTCTACTCTATTTTCTAAAGTTGGTCTCGCTAAATGCTCGCCCGTTTTAAAAAAATGTTTTATCTCGTTAAATATCCAGGGATATCCAATGCTCGCGCGACCAATCATCATACCGTCCAAACCGTATTTGTTTTTATATTCTAATGCTTTTTCAGGAGTAGTGATATCGCCATTTCCAAAGATTGGAATATGCATGCGAGGATTATTTTTTACAGCAGCAATTGGTTCCCAGTTAGCATTGCCTTTATACATTTGTGCACGTGTTCGCCCATGTACCGTTAAGGCTTTAATTCCAACATCTTGCAAACGTTCGGCAACTTCCATAATATTAATCATACTATCATCCCAACCTAAACGTGTTTTTACAGTCACAGGTAAATTGGTTGATTTCACAACAGCCTTTGTTAAGCGTACCATTAAATCCACATCTTTTAAAACTCCTGCTCCTGCTCCTTTGCACACCACTTTTTTTACAGGGCAGCCAAAATTAATATCTAAAATATCTGGCTGGGTAGCATCTACAATTTTAGCCGACATGGCCATCGCTTCTTCATCGCCACCAAAAATTTGAATACCTATTGGTTTCTCGTAATCAAAAATATCTAATTTTTTACGGCTTTTGATGGCATCTCTAATTAAACCTTCGCTACTAATAAACTCGGTATACATTAAATCAGCACCATATTTTTTACACACATATCTAAATGGAGGATCACTCACATCTTCCATAGGTGCAAGTAATAATGGGAATTCTCCTAATTCTATGTCGGCGATTTTTACGATGGCGCAAAGATATGAAATATAATTTGTATTTGGAGCGTTTGGGCGTGTCCCTCCTAGCGTCGGGTCGTGCTTTTCGTTACAAGTCCTCACTACTCGTACCTCGTAGCTGCGGGCTTTCCACTTCAATCACTCACGCGAGTTTACTATAAAATAGGTGTTAAAATTCAAACTAAGTTCGAATTTGCGCGAGGGATGCAAACGGAAATCAATTTATGATCACGCCGAGGCGTGAGAATAAATTATTGAAGTGACAGCCCAGTTTGGCTAACGCCAAACGCGCCCTGGTTAAAATAATAATTACTCCTCTTCGGCTTCTTGTTTTACATCTTCAGCTTTTGGTCCATCAATAGCCGCATAAATACGCCAAGTAGCATAAACACTACTATTTAATCGGTTGCTTAAAACGATGACTGTTAAACTATCTTTTAATCGGCGATGAAATGATGTTCTGTACCCATGCCACCAACCATTATGAAATACTTCTTTTGTAGAATCATTCATATTTCTCATTCTCCAGCCAAAGCCATAATTATGTGTTTTAATTTCTTTACTATGGGGAGTATAGGCTAATTGTTGCGTTGTGTGTGCTAATAATTTTTTTTGATATAAAGCGGTGCTTAACAAAAATAAATCATAAGTAGTTGTATAAACCCCTTTATCGCCAACTACGCCGTCATATCTATCGTTTGGAACACAGCAAAATTTATTAGTATAGCCGCACGTTAAATGTTCTTTGGTACTATCAATGTTTAAAGCCGTATAGCTATGAGTCATACCTAATGGAGCAAATAATTCTTCTTTTAGAAAAGTTGAATAACTCTTTTGAGATATTTTCTCAACGATTAAAGCCAGTAATGCATAATTAGTATTACTATAATTAAATCGTAATCCTGGATTTAAATAAAGTTTAGGTTTATGTTTAATCATAATATCTAGCATCTGCTGATTACTTAATCGGCAAACTGTATCTCCTAAATATTCTCCGCAGAAATAGGTGTAATTTGGTAAACCAGAACGATGTGATAACAAGTGTTTAACTGTAATGTTTTTGTAAGGAAAATCAGCTAAAATATCAGAAACTTTTGAATCAATATTTAATCTTCCTTGTTCATATAAAAGCAAAGTTGCCACACCTGTAATTACTTTTGATACAGATGCCAATTGAAAAATGGAAGAATCGTTTAGTAATTTATTGGATTCTTTAACTCCGTAACCAAATGATTTTTGATAAATAATATCTTTTCCTTTTGCAATTAAAACGTTTCCATTAAATACATTAGCATTGTAGAGTTTAGTAAATAATGTGTCTAATCTAAATATTTCGGCTAGGTATTTTACAGAGTCTATTTTTGATTGAACAATAGGTTTTTCAGGTGTTTTAAAACTATTTAATTTATCAGAACCTTCAGTTTGATTACAATCAACAATTAATGAAGAAAAAAATAGAAAGGGGATAATATATTTTAATGAGTTCAAGATGATGGTGTTAAGTACTACCTGCAATCTTAACTAAAAAAGTTAAAAATAAAAATAACTATGCAATTTAGTATTCAAAAGCTAGTTGTTAATTACATAAATTATACTTTTTGAAAATTAGCTTTTTATGTTTTAAAATAAACTTTCGTGAGCTTTTCTAAGAATTCCTAAAAAAGATTATCGTTATTATTTTACTTCCTGTAACCGAAATTTGTTTTTCTACTTTTGTTTTACCGTAACTTTCAGAAAAATAAATATCAATGGTTAGAAATTATGAATTCTATGAAAAGAAACGCTACCAATCATCGTATCATCATTTTTAAAACAAATACTATTATAGCTAATAATTATTTTTTCACATCCCTAAGTCTAAATGGGTACGAAATGATTTATCATAATCCTTCACACTTCGTCTAATTACTTCACAAGCTTCCTCTCTACCATAAGTTTCTGTTATTTCAACAATAGCAGTAGATTCTCCTGGAATATTTTTATAAGTTAAAAAGTAGTGACGTAAACGATTTATTAATGGTTCTGGACAATCTAGGATATCTTTCCATTTACTATAAATTTCATCTTTTGCCATCACAGCAATAATTTTATCATCAGCTTCGTTTTTGTCAATCATTCTAAACCCACCAATAGGAATAGCTTCCACAATAATATCTCCACTTGTTATATTTCGTTCAGTCAAAACACAAATATCCAACGGATCCCCATCACCAACTATATCAGTTCTACCATTTCTTTCGTTGGCTCTTTGGGCAACTAAATCGCCACAATAAGTTTGAGGAACAAAACCATACAAGGCTGGAATGATATTTGAAAATTTTTGAGGCCTATCAACTTTTCGGTAACCAGATGCTTTATCGATTTCATATTTTACAAGATCGGCAGGAACCATTTCGATAAAAGAAGTAATAATTTCAGGATACTTTTCTCCAATAGAAATTCCATGCCAAGGGTGCGATTTGTGTAATTGAACTTTCATTGACATAATATATTAACTATATTTTTTAAATAATTTATTGATTAGAATGTAAAAAAATACCACTCCTAGAATAGAAGCAAGCAAATAGATAATTAACTGATTTGAATTTGGAATGATATTTCTATTTTCAACTTTATTTGGATTTTCTTTTAATAACTTATGTAATCCTAAATTTGATTGCAAATATCGTAATTCTTCGTCGTAAGATAAACCAGTGGTTTCAGTAAAAAAATCTTCCTTTATGTTTTTAATATAATAGCGACTTCTACTACAAAAATCTAACTTGGCTTTATCCACTTGATAATATGTTGTATATATAATCCACTCGTCCCCCACTCTTAATTGTAATTTACACGGATCTTCGTCGTTGAATAAAACTTTAAAATCTTGAGCAATCACTCCTTTATATAATTCCGAAATTGTAAAAATTGCTTCACTGTTAGATTTATTTAATTTGATTGATTTAACATAACCCTTAAATATGATTTCATATTTTGCGATTTCTTTTTCATTCAATAAACTTAATGGACATTGACAAGCAAAGGAAGTTTTACTTGTTAAGATTAAAAGAAATATAATAAATAAGTGTTTCATTTTTTTACTTTAACTATGCTCAGTGTGATAGCATTATTTAGATAGTTAAGGTTTTTACAAATTGTAAAGTTGCCTCTAATTCTTGGTACATGATTTTATCATCTTTAATAAAAGGAATTAATTTTCTAAAGTCAATTAATAGATTTTCAATTTTAGGAGATGATTTTAATGGTCTTCTAAATTCTATAGCTTGAGAGGCATTAAGTAATTCAATGGCTAATAATTTTTCTACATTTTCAATTACTTTATAGCACTTTGTAGCTGCGTTGGCTCCCATACTTACATGATCTTCTTGTCCGTTACTAGAAACGATGCTATCAATACTTGCAGGCGTGCATAATTGTTTATTTTGACTAACAATACTAGCCGCTGTATATTGAGGAATCATAAATCCTGAATTTAACCCTGGCTTTGCTACTAAAAATGCTGGTAAATTTCTGATTCCTGAAATTAATTGGTATACTCGTCTTTCCGAGATACTTCCTAATTCAGCAATAGCAATGGATAGAAAATCTAAAGAAATAGCTAAAGGTTGTCCGTGAAAATTACCACCACTAATAATTTCATCATCTTCAGGAAAAACAGTAGGATTATCTGTTACCGAATTAATCTCTGTTTCAAATACAGATACAACATAAGAAGTAGCATCTTTAGTTGCTCCGTGAACTTGAGGAATGCATCGGAAAGAATACGGATCTTGAACTTGATTTTTTTTCTGAGCTAAAATCTCGCTGCCATTTAAATTTTCACGAATAGCACGAGCTGTTTGTAATTGCCCTTTATGAGGTCGAATGATATGAAGATTATCTTTAAATGGTTCGCTTCTTCCATCAAATCCATCTAATGACATAGCTCCTATTAAATCGGCTAGAACATTTAATTTATTTGACTTTAATAAACACCAAACACCATAAGCACTCATAAATTGAGTACCATTTAATAAAGCTAATCCCTCTTTTGACTTTAATTTTATGGGTTCTAAACCCAATTGTTTTAAAACTTCAGAAGCTTGATATTTGTTACCTTGGTAATTTACTTCACCTAATCCTAATAAAGGTAATGACAAATGTGCCAGTGGTGATAAATCTCCAGATGCACCAAGAGAACCTTGTTCATATACTATAGGATATATTTTGTAATTATATAAGTCAATTAAACGTTCAACGGTTTGTAATTGAACTGCACTTTTACCATAAGATAAAGATTGAATCTTTAGTAACAACATCAATCGTACAATTTCCATTGGTACTTCTGCCCCCATACCACAAGCATGAGACATCACTAAATTGGTTTGCAATTGTTCTAATTCAGTATCAGAAATAATCTCATTACATAAAGATCCAAAACCTGTATTGATACCATAAATTGGCTCTTTTTGAGAAGCCATTCTTTTATCTAAGTATTCACGACAAACAACAATATTTTTTTTTACTTTATTTGATAAAATTAAAGACACATTAGAATCAATGATATGTTTAATATCTTTTAATGTAATCTGTTTATCTGTTGTGATTTCGTGTTTCATTCTGTTTTTTCTTTTTACAGGATTATGCTTTTTTAATATCGGTTCTCGACTTCGCTCGAACTGACAAGTATAAAGTGTAATCGTTATCGCTGTTCGCTAGTGGCGTTATCTTTATTAATATTATTTAAATTAAATATAATGGGGTATTTTGTTTTATATCTAATCGCTTTTCCATCTTTTTTACCTGGTTTCCATTTTGTTTGGCGCAGGATATGAAGCGCCTCTTGAGTGCACAAGTGATTAAATTCCTTTTCAACTACAATATTACTTAGTGTGCCATTTGGCTCAACAATAAAATTCATTAACACTGTGCCTTGTATATTTTGACGAACAGCTATATCAGGGTATTCTAAATTACTTAAAATAAATTCACCTAAAGCTTCTTCACCTTTATAATATTCAGGAGATGAATCTGCTATTTTGTATACAACGAAACTCGTATCAAAGGTTGCTTGGTCTTTATGAATTACAAAGCCTCTTGCTTTAGTATATTTTTTATAAGTTTCAGGACTAAACTTAAATACTAAAAAACTTTGTGAGGCAACATTGACGTTACCAATCGACGCTGGAGCAAACATAAAATAACGCAATAATCGTTTTGCCTCAGTTTTAAATTCTTCTTTATAT
>JBEIPP010000273.1:0-2227 GCA_040376995.1 Flavobacteriales bacterium | reverse complement strand
TTGATGTAGCCGTATAAATAGATTTTTAAAAACACCCCGGTATCAAAACTCGGACGACCTTCTGATTTTAAAACTCTTGGGGTAAATCCTAATTTTTCTAAATCGATACTAACTACAAAAGCGTCAATAAATCGAACGGGGTTCTCAGCTGAAATGGTATCTTCTAAACTCGATACTTGTAACTGGTTACGGGAAATTCCTTGGATATGTTGCATCTTTAAATATAAACCTTTTCTGTTTTTCTTACAAGTTTTTTGGTATATTTGTTAAAGAGATTGTGGAGGTTTTTTCACAGTCTGACGTTATAGCCAACCTTAAAACGACACTTGTCACACTTTTTAAGAACTGTAATCTAATTGGTATTACAAACCTTTAAAAAGTAAAAATTATGAGTAAAAAGTTGTTTCAAAGAAATCTTGGTCGGACTGACAGGATTATTCGTCTGATTATTGGTGTCCTTGCTCTTGGAGCGTGGTACTTTGGTGCCGTTGCAGGGACAATTGCCATAGTAATTGGAGTAGCGGCTATTATGTTAATTGGCACTTCCGCTGCTGCAAGTTGCCCACTAAATTCTGTGGCCAACATCAACACGATGAGCCAGAAAGAAAGAGAAGAAAACGATGCTAAAGGAATTTCATACCAAAAAAAGTGATAGTAAAGCTATAGGACAAGAAAAGAAAATTATTCTAGGAAAAATTCTTGGGGTATTGTTTATTTTATCAGCCATACCCAAAGCCATTGGTTTACAAATGGCGGTAGATAATTTCAATAAGTGGCTCTTGGGTGACGAGTGGCGATATTTAGTCGCTCTCGTAGAAATAGTCGCAGGTTTACTTATGTTTAGCAAATGGGAAAGATATGGCACTATAATCTTGCTTGGAATTATGCCTGCCGCAACATTAGTACATATTCAATTCCAAGAATGGGTCATGCTACCAATGCCGATTATTTTTGGGCTTCTACTTCTTTATTACGATAAAAAAAGCGTCCGTGACAAATTAATAAACAGTGCCATCCAAAAACAGGAAAGCACTTAATAAATCATGAAATGCAGAATCCGTTTTCGTCAAATTATCGAGACAAATCAGATAACGAACTCATTGAAAGTGCAGTAAATGGCTCTATGGCTGCCTTAGAATCACTCATTTACCGACACCAACATTTTATCTATAATATAGCCTTAAAAATGGTGGGCAATGTGCAGGATGCTCAAGATATTACGCAAGAAGTTCTAATCAAAATAATTACCAAACTATCACAGTTCAAAAAGGAGAGCAACTTCAGAACTTGGTTATATCGGATTACTTTTAACCACTTTTTGCAAATGAAAAAGTCAATGTCAGAATTGGCAACTGAATCATTTGAAGTGGTTGAAAAGCAACTTGATTCGATTCCGAGTCAAGCCTTATCCTTATTGGAAGAATCCGAGATGAGAGATGAAATTGAAGAAACAAAACTAGCCTGTATGAATGGGATGTTGTTGTGTCTTGAACGTGACCAAAGATTGGTATTCATACTTGGCGAATTATTCAATGTTAATCATGATTTAGGAGCAAATCTGTTGAATATTTCAAAAGATAATTTTAGGCAGAAGTTGTCAAGGGCTCGAAAAGACCTTTATAACTTTATGAATAATAAATGTGGGCTAATCAGAAAGGAAAACCCTTGCCGATGCGCAGGTAAGACAAAGGGATTTATTAAAGCTGGGAAAGTGAATCCTGACAATTTACAATTTAACAAAGACTATCTTAAAACCATACAGGAAGTAATCGGACAAAAAAAGGATGAATATGATGATTTTGTAACTGAGAATTATGCCGTCATTTTCACTAAACATCCTTTTCAAGAAAAAGAACACAAACAAATCATATTTAACCGATTAATCAATAATGAATCATTGAGCAATATTTTTAGTCTTGGAGATAATGATAGCATGTCTAAACAATAAGTGCGAACTTTGACTAATATATATAAGAAAGGCTGGCTATAACAGGTGTTTGGCAAAAAAGCGGGTTCAGTGCTTAAATGAAGTTTTGTGCTTCGTATTAAGTTTAGTGCTGACAGACAGTTTAGTGCTTCGAAATCCGCTTATTCGCCAAGCGCCAAAACGTCAGGTTGTGAAAAAACTCAGATTATTTTTTTGATTAGCTAAAAATAGCTTGTAAAGTTTTCGCAAACGTGTTTGTTTACTTTATGGGAGTGGCAATTTTTTACGCTGCAATTTTGT
>JBEIPP010000168.1:0-6785 GCA_040376995.1 Flavobacteriales bacterium | reverse complement strand
TTGAAAGCTTAATAAAACAGACACTTTTTTGACTGAAGCATAGTAACCACTATGATGAAGGAGAAAAAGTGGCAAAGCGTTCTGTTTTGAAGAGGTTTCAGCTCGTAATAGATTTTCTAATGCGTAATCTGGGTTTAATCTCAATAACTTTTATGCTACTGAAGCTGCCCTTATGTTTGTTATGATTGCTTATAATCTAATGGCTTTATTTAGAACATTTGTACTGCAAGAAAAAACTCAAAAAACATTATCACATTCTTAAACTCAAAAGCCATTTTTGATATACCTTTTAAACAGGATGATGAAATTATTACTGCTTTTTTGAATGAAGGGGAGCTTCATCAGCTAAAAATGAGTTTAGAGAATATAACAGATTAACCGAAGCATGCCAATAATAAGTTTGTTGTTTTGTTTAAAAAATGCGTAGAGGTATACCTTAATAAAAAACTCGATTTGATTTTATTTTCTTTTGAAAAAGCTGAAGATTAATTGCCTTTAGTTACCATATTGATGAAATTGTATCAATATGCTCCACCAATTTTTCTTTTATTCCACTCTGGATGATTTTCAAATTTCGGTAAGGTTTTAGGTTTTGTGGTTAATCCGCTTGTATCGGTTAATGCGTTCATAAATGAGATGATGTCGTTAATTTCAGTTTTACTTAGTTTTAATTCATCAAAAGGTAAAGTTTGATGTTCAATGATTATTCCAATACCTTTGCCACCTCCTTTGTTATAAAAATCCATCACATCGTTTAAGGTTTTGTAGCTTCCGTTATGCATGTACGGAAAAGTAAGTGCTGCATTTCGAACCGTAGGTGTTTTAAAAGCATATTGATTAAAATATACTTTTTCTTTTAGAAGCGCTTGTCCTCTTCCCTCATCCGAATCAATAACCGGTTTTTTGACGTATGGATTTTCAGGAACGCCCAATACTTCACTTTCTGATTCTTTATAATCAGGGGGCACTGTGCCGTTGAAAATGGGTGCAAAATGGCAAGTTCCACAAACGGCTTTACCCATAAATAAATTAAACCCATTGATAACCGATTTATCTATGTGCTGATGTTCATTTCTTATGTATTGGTCAAACTTGGAATTAAAACCTGTTAACGAGCTTACAAAAACTGACAATGCCATCTGTACATAGGTAGCACTGATTGTTGTTTCTGTTAATTGAAACGCATCACGAAATAGAGCAACATATTCATGACTTTGATTTAATTTATTGAGTAGTGAAATCATATCTGAGTTAAACTCATCTTTAGAGGTGAGCACGTGCTCCATTTGATCTACAAAGGTGCGAGCCCTCATATCATGAAATAAACGCTCGCTATAAACCGAATTGATTAAAGTAGGTGAATTGCGTTTAAGAACACCATTTTTTTCGGTAGCTAAACTTTTTGGCATTTGATCAGTAAATCCTTTTTCGGGGGAATGACAGCTAGCACATGAACGCTCATTTTCTGAAGACAAAATAGGGTCATAAAAAAGTAAACGACCTAATTCTTTTGTTTTATTATTAATGAATTTTTCGGGAACTTGTATGTAGTAGTTCGAATTGATAAAATTTTGAGCGAATAAATGTTCCGAATTGTAATTATACGCCATAGGCGAAAGGTAAACTTCATTTGGTAATTCTAATTGTAAGATTTTATGAGCTTTTAATAATATTTCAGATAAAGGATTGAGGTAAGTTTTTAAAAAATGAGCTCTGTTAAATGTATTAAAATTCGAGTTTTTATTCAGGTAATTTATGGAGCCAGCAAATAACTCCTCTATTTTTTTGCTTAATAAACTATCTTTATTATCAAAGCTTTTTTGGTACACAGATACATCTTCATGCATGGCTGTGAGCGTATATTTAGCATCAAAAATACCATTTATAGAACCCGGTGTATCAAATCCGGTAAGTCCTAAAGTAAATAAACGTATTAATCCAGTGCGAGATGCTTCAAATACATCGCGATCGTAAAGTTTAGTAGGTATATAATTTTTTAGTTTATTGGAAAGGTATTGAATTTGTTCAGTTATTTCCCGCTTACTTATTTCATCAGAAAAAATTAGTTCATCAAGCACTTGAAGGCCTCTTGGAGAAATCACATTAGCAGCGAAACTATTTTCTTCTAATTTAGGTAAAGGCGCAGGATTAATTTCTTCTTTTATAAAATTTGGGTCTTTCAACGCTACCACATATTCCCATTTTTTATAGTGTTGCCTTAATTCTAAGTAGGTTTTTTGAATTTCTTTTTTAGTTGATTGGTTCGATAATTGAGTGGCTAATTTGTTCAGCGTAAGTTTAAAATCATCAAATCGTTTTATATAATGAGTTGTTACAATATCTTGAGTTGATTTTTGAGTTGTAACAAATGATAAAAGTAAAAAAGTAAGTAAAATTGGAGCGATTATTAAAATACGTTTTGTCATAATTGAGTTAGCAATAAAAATAGTTTTACTGAAATGTTGCAATATCAGGCTTTAGATATAAACAAAGATAACCGCCATGCATGGCGGTTATCTTTGTTTATAATGGGATGAGATGAATTTATTCAACTACAAATTTAACGGTATGACCTTCGTTATTTTGAAGGAAATAAATTCCTGGAGTTAATTCTGATACATCAATAGTTTTGGCATCACGAACAACACGAATTCTTTTTCCTGTTACATCATAGATAGCGATATCTTGCTCTTTACTTAAATTTAATTCGCGAGATGTAGGATTAGGGTAAATACCAAACGTATTTTCTGATTTTGCTCTTTCTAATATACCAACTGAAGATCCGTCAAAACCACTGATGGCATAAGTTAGTGAATTATTGAATGGCGGTGTATTTGTTGAGCTAGGATGTTGAGCATTAATTAACATTGTTTTGCTGTTAATCATTTTTGCCCCAGTAATTTCTGCACCCGGAGAACATGCTGTAATACGAACTAAATCATTGAATGTTGGGTTTACAATTGACATGTCTAATAAGTAAGTTTCACAAGTAGTTTTAGTGAAATTACCTGGCATACGGTTCCAAGAAGTACCGTTTAAATCTTCCTGAATAATCATGTAAGTTTTTGAACCTACTGTCATGAATTCTAAACCATCAGGGTTTGATAAATGAATTGATGGATAAGTTGCAGTTAGCTGAGAAGCAGAGGCAGAAGCCAAAGGACCACCTTCGATATAAGAACGTACTTTATTGGTTGCAGGATCTAATTCAATTACGCGACCATAGTAATCTGCAAATTTACCTTGACGAACAGAGTCTGCGGCGTTAATATCTGTACCAGGGAAGTTAACACCATTTTTTATTTTATAACGTGTTTTATAACCGTCTACTAAAGAAGGGGAAACGACACCATTTAATGAATTACCTGACTTGAAATCAAAAGCATCGCGTCCTGTTTCAGTAATATAAACTTTACCATTGTGTTGTTGACCCCATTCTAAACGGTTAAACATGGTTGCTCCTCTACGAATAGCTACTTTGTTTAAGTCAACTAAAGTGTCTAAATTATTTTCAATATTAATCCATGAAGTCGGTGCATCGTGTTTGTAAACAGATAATTGACCCGTTGTAAAATTGCCGGCAGTTGTTGCCACAAATTTTGCCAGTATTCCCGGAGAACCATCTTCAAATAAATATACCGTTTTATTATCAGCCATCACAACTCCTCCTTCCCATCCGGCACGGCCCCAGTTGTATTGTTTACGAACTGCTTTAGCCGTTTTAGGATCAATTTCAACCATCCAGTTGAGGTTTTGGTATTTTTTTAATGTTTTACCATTAAAGCCTGGAAATCCTGCTGGCTTAGTGGTTCCGATGACGAAATCACTTGTATCGCGAATACCGGTTCCATTACTGAAAATTCCTTTATTGCTAGTTTGCATCCATTCTTCAGCGGTCCACATTCTTCCAGTTGTAGTTGAAATTCCTCCACAATTCATTCCGGTTTCTCCTACAGTGTTTACAAAGTCTACATTAAAAAATTTACCGGTTCTACCGTCAGGTAATGTTTGAGTAACAATTTCCAAGCTATCATTTGTAGCTTTTTTCTTAAGTTTAAACATGGTCATTCCACCACCATCACCAATTTTGTCGTCTTTAGAAACCATTTCGTGGTTTACTACAGCCCAACCAATGTCTCCACTACTACTATTATCAGGAGCAAATCCAATAAAGTCGTGCCATTGTTTAGCTACTGTAGAACCTGCAGTTGAACTGTAAGTTGCAGTTGTTTGAACGATGTCTTGACCACCAATAAAAATGTTTTGAAATTTGAGAGGTGATTTGGGCATCCAAACTGTTTGAGCGGACCATGCGGTATCAATTTTTACCGGAAATGGAATTTGAGCTTTTGCAACTGAGAGAGAAGTTGCACAAGCTAAAGTTGCGTAAATTTTTGTTTTCATTTGTTAGGATTTAAATTTTGATACAAAGAAAACAGAACAGTGTTTTAAATACCTCGCTTTAATTTTATCAAATAATTAAGTGTGTAAGCGAAACATGTTATTGAAAGCGAGAAACAATAAACATTTATTTTACAATTGATACGCGTATCAGGCATTTTTATATTAGTAGCTTTTTTAATCGGCACTTAGTTTTTCGTTAGTTATTCGATAAAACAACCAATAGCTTTTGTGTATTTTACATTGATAGCATTGCCTTTTAGATAGGCATCAAGTACATTTTTTAAATCATGTTCTGTAGCTTTCTTTCTTTTTTTTCCAGGTGCATAGGGCCAATTATCTATCCTTCCTTTATACACGATAGTATTTAAACTATCAATCATCACTACTTCGGGAGTTATTTTTGCATCGTATTGTTTGCTCCAGTAATAGGAACTGTCTTCAATAATAGGAATATTTATCTGGTATGTTTTTTTATAATGCTCAATGACGTTTTTTTCAAACCGTTTTCCAGATATAATCCCTATACATTTGATGTTATCAAGTCTGTATTTCTCTTCAATTTCATTGATAACTGGAACGTATGATATACATAATGGGCACTCAGGAGATATAAAAAAATATATGGTAGCTTTAGTTTGTTTTTGGGCATAAGAATACAACACACTTAATAACAAAGTTAATATGCAAAGTGTAATTTGGTGACGCACTTTGCTGCTAGTTATCGTTCTTTGTTTCCAATGAAATCGTTTCATCTTTTTCTTGGTAAGGCAAGTATAACAATACAAGTCGCATCATCTCACTATCGTCATTCATTCCCCATTCAAATTTGATATCGCGTGGGGGATGATGGGGGTTGTTCGGATTACCAGCGGAGTTATCATAAATTGCATCTGCGTGGAGAACAGAGCCCGAGGGTATTTTAATTATTTTTTTAAATCGGTAAAATTCTTGCCAGTTAAAATCCCATTGAGGTATATTGACTAAACGGATGGTATCACCTTTGGGAGTAATAGCATAAGCTTTAAAACTTTTGCCTAACATATGCATGTGGGGATTGATATTTAATAATGAAATATCTTGGTGAAATTTGACATTTATTTGTGCATGGTAAGCAGAGTCGTTTGCTTTAATTAACCAATCACCGGAGCCTCCCGGATTTTTTGGTTTAAACGATGCAAAACCAATTGTTCGATTACTTTTTTTGGTTGAGAAAAATATATTAAATCCCGATAAATCTGTTTGTTCAATGGGTGTTGGTGAATAATGAAAATTCCGAATCAGTATAACTCCTTTTTTAGGGATGCGTATACCGATTGAATTGGGGTATTCTTGCGTTCCTGAACCAGGCAACCAGCCACCGTGATAAGTTTCTCTTGGAAAATTTCCTGACTTGCCAATTAAATTAAAAAATCGGTAATCATGCTCATCTGTAACTCGGTTTAAAGTGTCTTCATCAAAAAGAAAATATTCAGGACCCGAATAAATATCGACATCCTCATCGACTTCAAGTACTTGGTAGCTCGCATGATGAACTACTTGTTTATTTCCAGCAATAAATTCTATGGCGTTTGCAAATGTATCTTGCTTTAGCTCGTATGGTATTTTGTAACAGATATAAACATTTTGATTGATAGGCGGAACATGAAAAGGTTTTTTCATTTTTAAAACTAAATCAGGTTTTTTGTTAAGTTGTGAGCCATTTACATAATGAGGTATACTTGTATTTGGAGACCATTCAGGACAATCTTTTTTCAGCCATTCTAGAATGCTTTGTTTTTCCTCTGCGCTAAGTGCTTTTTTGTTAGCAAAATCTCTGTAATGAGAATCGGCTTTCCATGGTGGCATAATGTTAGTTTCAATAACATGTTTGATGAATTCTTTTCTTTTTTTAAAATCAGTGGGTTTTTCAAACACAACAGGTGAATAACCTCCCTGATGATGGCATGAAATACACTTTGAGTTGAGAATAGTTTTAATCTTGTTTGAGAATGAAAAATCTTGCGCAAAAAGACATGCGTTACAAACTATCAATATAAAAATACGAAACATAAAAACTCATTTCAAAAGTACGTTAGCAATGTTAACTTAAAGAGTTTTTAACGTTAAATATAAACAGATTGAAAAATGTTTATGATAAATAGGGAAGATGGTTTCATAAAGTTAAATCATCCCAATACCACAACTATCCGAAAGTTAAATTTTAAAAAGTGACAGAAAATTTTCAAACCTTTGAGGCGTCCAAACCTTTAAAAAAGTATGAGCCTTTTCTGCCGCAACAAAAATAACAATAAACCTGTAATTCGTCAGGTTATAGATTTAATTCCGCGACACCTTTTAATAGCCTCTGTTAGCCGTTTTTAAAACCGATAAATATTGTCATA
>JBEIPP010000127.1:0-8705 GCA_040376995.1 Flavobacteriales bacterium | reverse complement strand
ACTTCGTGAAGAGCAAGACCCTTCAAAAGCATTATAAACATCAGATAAGTGGTTATCACGAGTGGGAACAAAAACAGCATGCCGAAGACTACTTAATTTTTCCAGAAAACATAAGTGATTCTATTAGTATAGACGAAGTAAATTAGCATCAACATATCTAAAATTAATTCATAAAAAAAGCCTTCAAATAAATACTTGAAGGCTTTTTATTTTTTATGATGAGAAATTACTCTGCTAAAACAATCACTTTGTTTTTGAAAACTTCTACTACTCCACCTTTTACTTCAAAAGTATGGGCGGTGTTATTTTCTTCAATTAGCTCAATATTACCTTTTTTCAAAGTAGCTATCATTGCCGCGTGATTATTTAATAAACCAAAAGAACCTTCAGAACCTGGAAATACTGCTGATTTCACTTGTCCGTCAAATAATTTTTTATCAGGTGTTATAATTTCTAAGTTCATTTTATATTTAAAATTTTAAAAATAAGATTTAAGAAGTATAAAAATCTTAAATCTTATTTCATATTTCTAACTTGATTAAGCGTCAGCTAAAATTTTCTTACCTTTTTCTATAGCTTCTTCAATAGAACCTACTAAGTTGAAAGCTGCTTCAGGATACTCATCTACTTTACCATCTAAGATCATATTAAACCCTTTGATAGTATCTTCGATTGGCACCAACACACCTTTTAAACCTGTAAATTGCTCCGCAACATGGAAAGGTTGAGATAAGAAACGTTGTACACGACGTGCACGGTGAACTGTTAATTTATCTTCCTCACTTAACTCATCCATACCTAAGATGGCGATGATATCTTGTAATTCTTTATAACGTTGTAAAGTTAATTTAACTCGTTGAGCACAGTTGTAGTGAGCATCACCAATAACTGAAGGAGTTAAGATACGAGATGTAGAATCTAATGGATCTACCGCTGGGTAAATACCTAACTCAGCAATTTTACGACTTAATACCGTTGTAGCATCTAAGTGAGCAAATGTTGTTGCTGGAGCTGGATCAGTTAAATCATCTGCTGGTACGTATACAGCTTGTACTGAAGTAATAGATCCTTTTTTAGTAGACGTAATACGCTCTTGCATCGCTCCCATTTCTGAAGCTAAAGTTGGTTGGTAACCTACCGCTGATGGCATACGACCTAATAAGGCAGATACCTCAGCACCAGCTTGAGTAAAACGGAAGATATTATCAACGAAGAATAAGATATCACGACCTGGACCAGTTCCATCTCCATCACGAAAATATTCTGCCATGGTTAATCCTGATAAAGCCACACGAGCACGTGCTCCAGGAGGCTCATTCATTTGCCCGAAAACCAATGTTGCTTTTGAATCTTCTAAAGCAGTTAAATCAACTTTAGATAAATCCCATCCGCCTTTTTCCATATCATGTTTAAAGGCATCACCGTATTTAATAACGTCTGATTCGATAAACTCACGTAATAAATCATTTCCTTCACGAGTACGCTCACCAACACCTGCGAATACTGATAAACCAGCGTAAGCTTTAGCGATGTTGTTTACCAACTCCATAATTAATACAGTTTTACCTACACCTGCGCCACCAAATAAACCAATTTTACCACCTTTTGAGTATGGCTCAATTAAGTCGATTACTTTGATACCTGTAAATAATACTTCTGATGAAGTAGATAAATCCTCAAAACGAGGAGCAGGGCGGTGAATTGATACACCATCGTCTTTTTTAACTGTGTTGATACCATCAATAGCATCACCAACTACGTTAAATAAACGTCCTTTTACTTTATCACCAATTGGCATTTTAATAGCTGCACCAGTCATTTTCACTTCCATACCACGGCATAAACCGTCTGTACTATCCATGGCAATGGTACGAACCATATCTTCACCTATATGTTTTTGTACTTCAAGAATTAATGGAGTTCCGCCTGCGCGAACAATCTCCAAAGCATCTAAAATACTAGGTAGTTTCCCACCATTTAAATCAAAACTAACGTCCACTACGGGACCAATAACTTGAGCAATTTTACCAACTTGGTTAGACATGTTATGTGTATTTTTTAAATTCGGGTGCAAATGTAGGGTTTTAAGTTAAAATTACAAACCTAAAAGTACATTTTAGTGGAATAATATGAGGGATTTATTCACAATTTATTTTTTTCTGTTAACTAAGTCAATAACTAACTCTGGAGGCCGTCCAATAATGGCTTTATAACCATCTATTACAATTGGACGCTCAATTAATATGGGATTTTCTATCAAAATTTGAATCCACTCCTCATTTGTAAAGGTTTTATTTTTAAACTTTTCTAAGAAAATAGTCTCTTTTTTTCGAACAATATCAATAGCTTTTAAGCCTAATTTGTCTAAAATGTTTTTTAATTCCTTTTTGGTTGGAATATTCTTTAAATACTCAATAATTTCAATATCGCATCCTTCATCTTGCAGCATTTTTAGAGCTTCCCGGCTCTTTCCACAACGAGGATTATGTAATATTTGTATCTTCTTCATAGTTTATAGTGGATGATTTTGAATCGATACGAATATACGATTTAGGAGCGCACACCTAGATTAGTATTAAATTCGTAATCAAAATATTACTTTCTCTTTCCCTGACTCATTAAAAAAGTTTTTAATAGCTCATCAATGTTTCCGTCCAATACACTTTCGGCATCCGTAATTTTTAATTCTGTTCTGTGATCGTTTACCATTTTATATGGATGTAGCACGTAACTACGAATTTGAGAACCCCACTCTATCTTCATTTTACCATCCTCCACAGCATCGCGAGCTTCGTTACGCTTACGCATCTCTAACTCATATAACTGAGAACGCAACATTTGCATCGCTTTTTCCTTGTTTCCTAATTGAGATCGATCAACCTGACAAACAACTACAATACCTGTTGGTTTATGTGTTAATTGCACTTTAGTTTCTACTTTGTTTACGTTTTGTCCGCCAGCTCCGCCACTTCGCGAGGTATGAATTTCGATATCGTTAGGATGAATATTAATTTCAATCGTATCATCTACAACAGGATAAACATAAACAGACGCAAAAGACGTATGACGTTTAGCATTACTATCAAAAGGACTAATCCGCACTAAACGATGAACTCCGTTTTCTCCTTTTAAATTACCATACGCATAATCTCCATCTATTTGTATAGATACAGATTTGATGCCTGCTACATCTCCATCTTGCCTATCAAGTTCTGTTAACTTAAACCCGTTTTTTTCTGCCCACATCATATACATCCGTTCGAGCATACTTGCCCAATCGCAGCTTTCGGTTCCGCCAGCACCTGCATTAATTTGCAAAACACAACTTAAAGCATCATCGGGTGAATTGAGCATGTTTTTAAACTCTACGTCGTCAAGTATTTTTAATGCGACTTGATATAACTCTTCGGCATCTGCCTCTGTTGCATCTCCACTTTTAAAAAACTCATACATGGTATCCAAATCATCAATAGCCGATGTTAATTTATCGTAGGCGCTTACCCACGATTTACGTGCTTTTACTTCTTTTAAAACGGCTTCGGCTTTTTTTGAATCGGTCCAGAAATTAGGGTCAAGAGTTTTTTCTTCGAGTTCTCTTAACTCGTGACTTTTCTTATCATAGTCAAAGAAATCCCTTCAGAGCGGTATGTCGTTCGTGAAGGTCCTTTAGTTGGTCGGTTGTAAACATAATGCGAAAGTAAAACTAATTATCATACTTTAAAAATAAGATATAACAAATAGTCATAATAATTCCAAAACCAAACAATCCCATGCCAAAGGCAATTAGCAAATGCTGCATAATTCCAAACGAAAATAAATAAATTTTAAATGGTCGAAACCAAACCAAAAAAGAAAAAGACATTTGATAAATCATTGTTAAATAGGTTAAAGCAAAACAAAAACTATATGGTAATGATTCTAAAAAAGAATTTGAAAACTCAGGAATTTGAAAGGTTTGATAAATGGCATAACCTTCGAGCCAAGATGCATCCGTAATTTTAAAATAAGCGGCAATAAAATAAGCTAAACATACTTGTAGTTTTATTGCAATTAAAGAGGTATTATGAATAGCCGTTTTAATATCATTTAAAGCAACATTAAAGGACTCTTTTGGAATAAAGAAGCAATTAAAGAATAATAAATTACACAACAGATAATCGCCTGCTGTAAGGGTAGGATAGAGAAAATTAGTTAAATTAGTAACAATAAGCCATAATAAAACATTGGTTAAGTAATTAGACTTTTTTAGTAATCCAATAATTGATAAAATCGCTGATAATAAAATAAATACTACACCTAAGCTAACTGAATAGTGATCATTTAATACGTAAACTAAACTAACAATGAAATTAACAAATTTAGTCTCATGGTAAATTAACCTTTCGTTAGAAAATAAGGATTCAAATTGAAGCGCATAAACACATACTTTGTATAACAAAAAAACATACAACGCATTTCTAAACCACTCAATTTCTTTAATTTGATTTTTCTTATCAAAAAAATAGGCTGCTTTCTTATTCATCTCAATTTACCTTTAAAGATTTAATATAATACGCAGCCGTGTTTTGACAACCTTTAGAGACAAGCAATAATTCATATGAAGTTTTAGCTTCCACTTTAAGTTTATTTTTTAAATATTGATTTACCTCAAAATTCAATACTTTAAAAGTCACATCTTTTGAATCAGGACTTAAAATACAAGAAGGTTTTTCATACAAAGAATTAATTACATAGATTAATGAATTAGACAACAAAAGAACTTTAGTTTCATTTCCTAAAATTCTATTTTTTCGATGATTCATTATTTCTTGACTAAGTATATCTTGCCAAATACTAAATCCATTTTCTGCCCTATACCTTACAAACAATTTACGTTCAACATTTGGCGCAGGAACAAACAATTCCCAATTTTGTTGAAAAACAGGATAAACATACATGTAACTTAATGCGAAAAGTTTTTTGTTATTTATTTTAAAAGGAGATGCGTAAACAAAAACAAGAGTAAAATGCCCACATACTATTGCAACTAAAACGATTGAAAAAAAACGCTTTAAATTTTGAGACATAACTAATTCTTTGTTTGTTAATATTTTAGACAAATGTATGAATACAAAAAACAAAAAAATGTAATTTTTTTTATTACCTTGTTCTGTCTTTAGGATTAATGCATACATTTGCAAACCAAAATTTAAACTTTTAAAATGAAAACATTAAAATTATTTTTAGTTGCCGCAGTTATCTCTGCATCTAGTTTATTTACCATTTCATGCGGAAGCGGTGAGAAAGAAGCAAATCCATTAGCTGATAGTTTATCTGGTGTAAACGGAGAATTAAATGGTCGATTATCTGAAAAAGAAGCTGCTCTTCAGGAGTTTGTAAATTCATTTAATGAAATTCAGGATAACTTAAATGCTATTAAAGAAAAAGAAAAAATTGTTACTGCTAACTCTCAAAGCGGAGATGTAAAAAGTAAAGAAGAAACTATCAAAGAAGATATTCAAGCGATTTACGATTTATTAGCAAAAAACAAAAACCGTATTGGTTCTTTAAGCAAGAAATTAAAAAATGCAAATTCAAAAATTGCTGGTTTAGACCAAATGATTGCTACGTTGCAGGCTCAAATTGATGCTAAAGATGTTGAAATCTCTGAATTAAAATCTCAACTAGAATCTAAAAACATTGAGTTAAGTAATATCGTAATGAATTTAGAAGCTGTTGAAAAAGAAAGTGCTGCTAAAACAGAAAAAATAAATACTGCATTTTATGCTTTTGGTACATCTAAAGAATTAAAAGAAAAAAACGTAATTACTAAAGAAGGTGGATTAATTGGAATAGGCAAATCAACTAAATTAAAAGCTGATTTTAATAAAGAATATTTCACTAAAGTTGACGTTTCTAAAACTTCATGGATTAATATTGGTGCTAAAAAAGCAAAAATAATTACAACTCATCCTTCAAGTTCTTATAAACTAGTTGGAGAAAAAACGGTTGAGAAAATTGAAATTTTAAATGCAGAAGATTTTTGGTCTAGTTCAAAATATTTAGTAATTATTACTGAATAAAATTCAAAAATAATTGAAAAAGTATTGAAAAGCCTAGTTGATAAAGACTAGGCTTTTTTGTTGTTGCTCGATTTTATTTATCTGACCCAAAAATCATAGAATTTATTTCCCGATTTTATTTCTATTACTTAGTGCAAATAAAAATTGTTGTTTTCTCTAATCTCATTTAAACCCAGATTATGCATTAGGAATCGTAATGAGAGTTGAAAGCTTAATAAAACAGACACTTTTTTGACTGAAGCATAGTAACCACTATGATAAAGGAGAAAAAAGTGGCAAAGCGTTCTGTTTCGAAGAGGTTTCAGCTCGTAATAGATTTTCTAATGCGTAATCTGGGTTTATAACATGATTTTTTTATACAGGTTTGGCAATATTAGTATTCTGTAATTTAATACCAAGCAGAAAAATTAAGTCTCAAAATTCTCCTTATTATTACAATGGCATATATCCTATGGATGCAGATTTTGACTTTACCACGAATCCTATAATACAAACATATGAAATAATTCAACTATTCAAATTGAATTATTTGATATGTTCGTAGGTCGATTTTAAAAGAGACGAAAACTCCATTACAATAATTTCAAAACACAACAGAAACAACTGTCGAATCCATTGATAATGACTGATATGTCTTATTTTTAAAGCAATATAGCTATAAAATTACACCCTGTTATATGAATGAATATCATTTAAATTAATGGATATACTTCCATCTTTATTTGGCATTTGTTTCATTGGAATAAACTTTGCATTCCACACTAACTCGCTATACTTGTATGACATTCGAGAATATACTGTTTGAAAATAAGTATCCGTAATTGATTTTATTAAAATAATAAATTCAGCGTCTCTGATTTTTAAATCACTATCAGATATACCATATAATGGGCTTTTATCTTCTATCGGATGAACTACAGTCCAGGTAAGAGGCAATAAATTAATTTTACTTCTCTCCAATTCTAAAAAATGAAAATCTCTTCGTTGAGTTTCAATGTTATTAATTGCTAAAATAACTTGACACTCCGTTTCAATTAATTCATTTTGTTTTTTATTGGCAACTCTAAACATTAATCCAGTTATTTCTTTATAAGGTGCAATGATTGCCTCATTACTATACTGTAAATCTACTCTAGGTTTAGAAAAACGCCCATATAAAACACCTGTTACAAAAGCAAACCCCATTAAACCTAGCATTGACTCAATAGATGAAATTGTACTAGGAAACAAGCTATTAGGATAAATATGACCATAACCCACTGTTGTTAAGGTTTGAGCGCTAAAGAAAAATAGTTGATAAAATTTTTCGGAACCCGTTCCTACACCTAATCCTCCAAACTTATCAGCACCAATAGCATAGTATATAACTGCAAAACATGTATTTACTATTACATAACTAATAAATACTAATCCAAAAAATTGCGGCCAACTTATGCCTAATAGCCAATGATATAAATCAAAACCTATGTGTTTGTCAGACACTTTTCGCTTAACATTTACTGTTCCGTTTTGATTTAAAAACCGAACAGATTCATTATAATTTTTACTTCCGAAACCAATCTCTGTAGTTTCTGCTTTTTGTTTGTTAAAAACGTCTTTAATCATACCTTTGTATCATGAACTCTAAAGGTAATTATTATTGGCTATTAATAATTATACCACTAGCATTTGTTGGATGGTATTTTTTTAATAAAAATGAACAAAAACCACTTCGCAATTTACCCTATTATGGGCAAAAAAACTCCATTAAAAATGGCGACACATCTTACCACACTGTAAAACCATTTATATTTGTAAATCAGTATGGAGAAAAGGTTACCGAAGAAACTATAAAAGAAAAGATATATATTACTGACTTTTTCTTTACAACCTGTCAATCTATTTGTCCTATTATGAGTTCTGAGTTAGAAAGGGTTTACAAAACTTTTTCTACCAACAAAGATATTTTAATACTATCACATACTGTTTCGCCAGAAGAAGATTCTATTCATGTTTTAATGAATTACGCCAAACTTCATGGAGTAAATGATAACCGTTGGCTGTTTTTAACAGGAGAGAAAAAGCATTTATATGACATGGCAAGAACTAGTTATTTATTAAACGCAGAGGAAGGTAACGGTGATGAGAATGATTTTATTCATACGCAAAACTTTGCTTTAGTAGATAAAGAAAGGCATCTGAGAGGCTTTTACGATGGAACCGATAGTATAGATGTATCGAGATTAATTACAGATATTAAATTATTAATAGAAGAATATGCCTATAACGAAAAACATAAATAAGCTATTAGTAGTTTTTATGCTACTAGGAGTTACTAATGCGTATGCGCAAAAACCATCTGCATATAAAATTGAGGATTTAACAAAGCGTATTTTTAATAATAATGATACTACTTACGTTGTTAATTTTTGGGCAACCTGGTGTAAACCATGCGTAGCTGAATTACCAGAGTTTGAAAAATTACACCAAGATTACAAAAATAAAAAAATAAAAGTGCTTTTGGTTAGCATGGATTTTAAAGAAGAAATAGATAAAAAACTAAAAAATTTTTTAGATAAAAATAAATACACTTGCGAAGTAGTTTTATTAGATGAAATAAACGGCAATGATTTTATTAATAAAATATCAGAAAGTTGGAGCGGT
>JBEIPP010000153.1:0-7553 GCA_040376995.1 Flavobacteriales bacterium | reverse complement strand
CGTACGAATTTACAGTAGTTGTTAATTCTTTATTACGAGCTTTTGCTTTATTAAATAAGTTTGCTTGAATCTCATTTAATAAATTTTCTATTAAAGAATCAATTCCTTCAATGCTTACTGTTTCTTTAGTTAATGTATCTCTGCGCGCAATTTCAACTGTTCCGTTTGCTAAGTCTCTTTCGCCGATAGCAATACGCAGAGGTACTCCTTTTAATTCGTATTCTGCAAATTTCCATCCTGGACGTTGCGAATCCCTATTATCATATTTTACAGAAATACCTTTTGCTTGTAATTTCTTTTTTATCTCATTTGCAGTTTCTGATACTTTAGCTAAACCTTCATCGCCTTTGTAGATTGGAACAATAACTACTTGTATTGGTGCTAATTTTGGAGGTAATACTAGTCCGTTATCATCACTGTGGCTCATGATTAAGGCTCCAATTAAACGAGTAGAAACACCCCAAGAGGTTGCCCAAACATATTCTTGTTTATTATCTTTAGTCACATATTTTACATCAAATGCTTTAGCAAAATTTTGTCCTAAAAAGTGCGATGTTCCAGCTTGTAAGGCTTTTCCGTCTTGCATTAAGGCTTCAATACAATACGTATCATCAGCGCCTGCAAAACGTTCGTTAGCTGATTTTACTCCTTTTACAACTGGTACTGCCATCCAATTTTCTACAAAGTCGGCATATACTTCTAACATTTGTTTTGTTTCAGCAATCGCCTCTTCTTTAGTGGCATGAGCTGTGTGTCCTTCTTGCCAAAGAAATTCAGCAGTGCGTAAAAATAAACGTGTACGCATTTCCCAACGCACCACATTTGCCCATTGATTTACTAAAATAGGCAAATCACGGTAAGACTGAATCCAACCTTTATATGTGTTCCAAATAATAGCCTCACTTGTAGGACGAACAATTAATTCTTCTTCTAATTTAGCTTCTGGATCAACTATTAATTTGCTTTTATCATTAGGATTTGTTTTTAGACGGTAGTGAGTAACCACGGCACATTCTTTTGCAAAACCTTCTGCATTTTTCTCTTCTGCTTCAAATAAACTTTTAGGAATAAATAAGGGGAAATAAGCATTTTGATGCCCTGTATCTTTAAACATTTTGTCTAATGCTTTTTGCATATTTTCCCAAATACCGTAACCGTATGGTTTAATAACCATACAGCCTCTAACAGCCGAATGGTCTGCTAAATCAGCTTTTACAACTAAATCGTTATACCATTTACTATAGTCTTCTGCGCGCGATGTTAATTCTTTACTCATCTTTATTAACAAATGTTAAATAATAAATTTAATAATTGGGTTGGCACTTAATTTGGTAACTTTATACTGCATTCCCCGTGCAAATTTAAACTTTTATTGGACGTTTTCGTCTGATATTTTAAAAACTAATAAAATGAAAAAATTAGTTATCATATCAAGTATCGCTTTGGCGACTTTATCATCTTGTACTACGCAAAAATGGGGGATTTCTACCTATAATGATGATGTATATGCTAATCCAAAAGAAGATAGGATTTCAGAAGCGCGCATTGCATCCGAAAAAAAACTAGCTCAAGATGCTATAGATAAACGTTATAATGATTCGATTGCTTCTATTAAACAGGTTCAAAAAGAAAAAGATGATACGAATCCTTACTATAAGGAAAGAGAATTTAAATATGATGATTATTATGATTATGAGTATGCTACCCGTGTAAAACGCTTTAATAACAATATAAATGGTTTAAGTTATTACGATAACTATTATACAAATTCATATTGGTATAGTCATAATCCTTATAATTATGGAGTTAGTGTTTATAATGGTTATAGTTGGTGGGGTTCTAATTATAATAACTACAGCTACAATCCTTCTGTAAGTTTTTACAATAGTTGGGGTTGGGGTTACGGAAATCAGTTTAATAACGGCTATAATGGTTATAATCCATATTTGTCGGGTTATACTCAGGGATATAATAACGGATTTAACAATGGAATGTACGGTAACTACTATGGGTATGGAAATCCGTATTATGGTTATGTAAGTCCTTTTGGCTATAATTATGGATTTGCTACACCTTATTACGGTTACAATAACCCATATAATAATGGTTGGGGGTATTATAATAGTTATGATAACAATAGTAGTTATTCTTATGGACCTCGTTCGTCACACACGGGAGGCAATAGTCATAGAACTTCTAACCCTGGTATAACAGGAAGACGAGAAGAATCTCAATCTCAAAAGTATATTACATCTATAGTCGATCAACAAACTCGTGCTGTTAAGTTTGAAGATGTTAAACATCAAAGATCTACGGGTAATAATGAACCTATTAGAGTAAATAGTAATGGAACGCCCATAGGAACGGGTGAGGTAAGGGCAGTTAGAGAGTTCGAGAACAGTAATGAACCTATTCGTAATCCAGTGAGATATAATGAAGGATCAATTCCTATTAAAGAGTCAAAAACTATAAGAGTATTTGACGAACCTATTAAAAACAATCCAATCAGAACTACAGAGCCTATTAAAAATCAACCTGAAATTCCTATTAGACAAAATTCAATTAGACATGTTGAGCCAGTTACGGAACCTCCACAGGAAACTCCAAGACAAGAAGCTCCTATAAGACAAAACACTATCTTTCAAACACCTAATATGCCTAGTAATAATGGAGGAGGCGGACGTAGACCAAGATAATAAAAAAACTCCTCGAGTTTAATTTGATAATTAGGAACTATTCATGTTGCTGCATAGCATATTGTTTAATAAAGCATGAATAATACAGAAGACCTTTAAAAAACAATAACATTTACAATATGAAATCATTTCATTTTATAACAGCTTTAAGCTTGTTATCAGTAACACTTATATCTCAAAATGATGTTGATGCGATGAGGTATTCTCAAACGTTTTTTGGTGGAACATCCCGTAGTAAAGCTATGGCTGGTTCTTTTGGAGCATTAGGTGCTGATGGTTCGTGTATGGGAAACAACCCCGCAGGTATAGGTTTGTATAAAAAAGGAGATATTAATATTTCTTTTGGATTAAAGTTTTTTTCTGTTGACGCAACACATAATGGCACATCTAATAAAAATTTTAGAGCAAGTGTTCCCTTTGATGGTTTAACTTTAGTTGGTGCATGGGATAGTAAGCAACAGCCCGACAATCATCACGCATTAGGTTTATCTTGTAATCAAATAGCTAATTTTAATAGTAATACAACTATTGAAGGAAGATCTAATTTTAAAAGTATTGCTAATGATTTTTTGGCTTCCGCTAATGGAAAACCTTTATCTAATTTAGATAACGGATATTCAGGTATGGCATATGATAATTATTTAATTGATATGTATGATACCGTAAGCAATAAGTATACAAGTATCATTAATACTAAATATGATTTATTACAATCTCAAACTATAGAGAGATCTGGTAGAATAAACGAATGGAATATTAACTATGCCTATGGGTATAAAGATAAATTGTATTTGGGAGTTTCTTTAGGCATACCAATGTTAACTTATAATCATAATTCGGTTTATACCGAAACTGACGATAAAGATTCGATGCGTTTAAATAATAACACAGCTTATTTGTATCCAAGCAAAGGCGTTGGTGGGTTTAAAAACATGTCTTACCAAGAAACTTATAAAACAACTGGTACTGGTTATAATTTAAAAGTTGGGGTAATTTATAGAGCTGCTGAGTTTATTAGATTAGGAGCCAGCTTCCATTCGCCAACGGTTTACAATTTATCAGATGGATATGTTTATAAAATGAATGCTAATTATGATGAGGGGGGCTCTTTTACTACTCAGTATCCCCCAGATTATGGTGGTACATTTAATTATCAAGTGATTACGCCAATGAAATTTACAGGAAGTGTTGCTTTATTTTATAAAAAGTTAGCGGCATTAAATATTGATTATGACATTATAAATTATAAACAGGCGTCGTTGCAAAGCTCTCCTCAGGAATTTACAAGTGTTAATTCTACAATAAGAAACAAGTATAATCAAACATCTAATTTAAGAGTAGGGGCGGAAGCCAATTTAAAACCTATGTTTGTAAGATTAGGTTATGCTATGTATGGTAGCCCCTTTGGAGAAACCTTTACTGGAGATTTTGTTAAATCTTATTTTACAGGTGGCGTTGGTTTTAGAAGAGAGAAAATGTACGTGGATATATCTTTTACAAAATCTATGAATAGCGAAAAATACTATATGTATAACCCTAATTTTGTCGATAAATCGACTATAAAAAATTCTGGCACGACAATTGCAATTACAGTTGGTAGTAAGTTTTAGTGTAGTTTTGTTCTAGATTAATTGGTTAAGAAAGTCTCGGGGTAGTGGCCGGGACTTTCGCTTTTATAGACTTTTATGTTAGTTATTTATCAATTCGTCTCGATAGCCATCGGGAGTAGTCGAGAACAATTTATTAATTCAATTAATTTATTAAAACTCTCTTTTAGCTGCAATTAAGGTGTTTTTAAGTAATGAGGCAATGGTCATTGGACCAACACCGCCAGGAACTGGAGTAATATATCCTGCTTTTTTAGATACCTCTTCAAATTGAACATCTCCAACTAATTTAAATCCACTTTTCTTGGTTACATCATCAACACGATTAATTCCAACATCAATAATAACGGCACCTTCTTTTACCATATCTGCTGTTACAAAGTTTGGTTTTCCTATGGCTGCGATAATAATATCGGCAGTTAAAGTATGTTCTTTTAAATTTTGGGTATGACTATGACATAGGGTAACGGTGCAATTTCCAAGGTTTGTGTTTTTTGCCATTAAAATACTCATTGGGGAACCTACAATGTGGCTTCTTCCAATTACAACACAATGTTTTCCATCTGTTGGAATATTGTAACGTTCTAATAATTGAACAATACCAAAAGGTGTTGCGCTTACATAAGTAGGTAAATTTAAAACCAAACGACCTACATTGATAGGATGAAAACCATCTACATCTTTACTTGGTTTAATGGCTTCAATTATTTTTTGTTCGGAAATATGACGAGGTAAAGGCAATTGAACAATATAGCCATCGATGTCATCGTCGATATTTAATTCTTCAATTTTTGCTAATAATTTTTGTTCAGAAACATACGCTTCAAATTTCACTAAGGTTGATTTAAAACCAACATTTTCGCAAGCTTTAACTTTACTACCAACATAGGTTTGGGAAGCAGGATCATCACCTACTAAAATAGCCGCCAAGTGCGGTTGCTTTTTCCCTTTAGCTATTAAATCTTTTACTTCTTGAGCAATTTCAGATTGCAATTCAAGAGATATTTTTTTTCCGTCGATCAGTATCATTTTCAAATTTTAGAGTTACGAATAGCGATTTTCGAATAGCGATTTTCGAATTGAATAAGATCTTTCTTAATTCGTAACTCCTAATTCATCATTCGCACTTCGGTAATTACATTTTCGGCATTCCAGGTATATTAGGCATATTTTTCATCAGTTTAGCCATTTGGTTTTTATCACCCATCATACGCATCATTTTGCGAGTATCTTCAAACTGTTTCAATAATTTATTTACTTCTTGTATCGTTTGTCCGCTTCCTTTTGCAATACGTTGGCGACGAGAACCATTCATGATTTCTGGTTGAGCACGTTCTTTTGGAGTCATAGAGCCAATAATAGCTTCAATTCCTTTAAAGGCATCATCGTTAATTTCTGCATCTTTCATTGCTTTTCCAACTCCTGGTATCATTCCAACTAAATCTTTAATGTTACCCATTTTCTTGATTTGTTGCAACTGCCCTAAGAAGTCATTAAAGTCGAATTGATTTTTGGCAATTTTTTTAGATAGTTTACGAGCTTCTTCTTCGTTAAATTGTTCTTGAGCTCGTTCTACTAAAGATACAACGTCACCCATTCCTAAAATACGATCAGCCATACGCTCAGGATAAAAAATATCCAAAGCTTCCATTTTTTCGCCAGTACCAATAAATTTAATTGGTTTATTAACTACTGATTTAATAGATAAAGCAGCTCCACCACGAGTGTCGCCATCTAATTTAGTTAATACAACCCCATCAAAATCTAAACGATTGTTAAATGCTTTTGCTGTATTAACGGCATCTTGACCCGTCATAGAGTCAACTACAAATAAAATTTCGTTTGGCTTAATAGCTGCTTTTAAATCAGCAATCTCCGTCATCATTTGCTCGTCAACTGCTAAACGACCAGCGGTATCTATTAATACAATACTATTTCCGTTTTCTTTTGCTTGTTTAATAGCAGCTTCGGCAATTTTAATTGGATTTTTTTCTTCTTTGTTAGAAAAAACATCTACTCCAATTTGTTCACCTAAAACATGTAATTGATCTATAGCCGCAGGACGATATACATCACATGCAACCAATAAAGGTTTTTTACCTTTTTTAGTTTTTAAAAAGTTGGCTAATTTACCAGTAAAGGTGGTTTTACCAGAACCTTGTAAACCACTCATTAAAATAATAGTTGGATTTCCACCAAGGAAAATCTCTTCCATTTGTCCACCCATTAATTGAGTTAACTCATCATGGGTAATTTTTACCAATAACTGGCTTGGAGAAACCGCTGTTAAAACGTTTTGTCCTAAAGCTTTTTCCTTAACTGTATCCGTAAATGTTTTTGCAACTTTGTAGTTAACATCGGCATCTAACAAGGCTTTACGAACCTCTTTTAACGTTTCAGCAACGTTAATTTCAGTTATTTTACCTTGACCTTTAAGCGTTTTAAGAGCTCTTTCGAGTTTATCGGATAAATTATCAAACATGGTATTTCTTTTTTAAGGCAATAAAGATAACTAAATTTTAGCGAATTAATTTCTTAATTATTGTATGATTTTGAAAAGAACTAAGTAAATCTGGCTATTTTTTAAATTTAAAAATAGTATTTACTTTATTATTTAAAACACTAAATGATTTTACTTCCTCTAATTCTTTGGCATCATAATCTTCCGGATGTCCCCTTTAATTTGTGATGAAGTAATCAGGCTGCTGAGCATACTCTATAAAAAAAACAATCGTTTTTGATCAGTTTAAGATAACATTAATGAATTTGTTTTACAGGGTGGGTTTTGTCCGTAAATGTAGATAGTGTCTCTTTTGTCAATATTCAAAATGTATTCTAGAAGCTTATTATAGCCAACTCCCCAATCATCCATTTCGTAATGCTTTCTAATATAATCTTGTTATTTAATGAAACGAAGGGATTTAAATATACATGATCACAACTATCCGAAAGTTAAATTTTAAAAAGTGACAGAAAATTTTCAAACCTTTAAGGTCTCTAAACTTCTTTAAAAAGCATGAGTCTTTTCAGCCGCAACAAAAATAACAATAAACCTTTAATTCTTCAGGTTATAGATTTAATTCCGCGCCACCTTTTAATAGCCTCTGTTAGCCGCTTTAAAAGCGATAAGTACTGTCATAAATATAAAACTTACGATCAGTTAGTAGCACTTTTGTTCGGACAGCTTTGTAAATGTAGTACTCTGGAGGATATTTCGGTTGGAATCGGGGTTAGCGAAACATTTATTTCT